>JBLIZK010000336.1:0-10901 GCA_048859825.1 Paludibacter sp. | reverse complement strand
GCGAAACATTTGTGCCTGATTGGCCGGGGTAAGTACATTGACTCAATAATCCATGTAATGCATGCCCGAATTCGTGGAATAATGTTTCAACTTCGTCCATGTTCAATAACGATGGCTTATCGGCAGTTGGTTTGGTAAAGTTACCTACATTACAAATAATTGGTCGTACGTTTTTACCGTCTTTTTTATATTGAGGGGTAATGTTTTCCATCCATGCTCCAGCACGTTTACTGGCTCTCGGGAAATAGTCGGTATATAAAACACCAATTAACGAGCCATCAGCATCTTTTACTTCAAACACTTCCACATCAGGGTGATAAACCGGCATGTTTTCCAGTTTTTTAAACTGAAGACCCCAAAGTTTGGTGGCCAAATCAAAGGCTCCCTGACGTACGTTATCGAGTTTAAAATAGGGACGAAGCTCTTCTTCGTTCAAATTGTATTTCTGAATACGTAATTTTTCGGCATAATACCACCAGTCCCAGGCTTCCAGTTTTTCGCCTTTGCCTTCGGCATCCATCAGCTTTTGCAGTTCCGAAGCTTCCGTTTTTGCACGTTCAACAGCAGGTTTCCATACGGTAGCTAAGAAATCGTAAACAGCCTTTGGCGTTTTTGCCATGGTATTGTCAAGAATAAATGCTGCTGGTGATTCAAAACCAAGTAGTTTGGCTTTTTGTATTCTCAGTTTAATGATTTTATTGATTACCTTTTTGTTGTCGTTCTTATTGTTATTATTGGCACGCTGCGTGTAGGCCATCAGCAGTTCTTTACGCAATTCACGGTTTTCGCTGTACTGAAGTACCGGAATAAAGCTTGCTTTTTGAGTTGTAAATACCCATTTACCTTCCATGCCAGCCTCTTTTGCAGCATCGGCAGCTGCCTGACGAACACCTTCAGGTAAACCGGCTAAGTCCGATTCATTGGTAATCACCTTTTTATAGGCATTTGTCTCGGCCAAAACGTTCTGACCAAATTCCAGTTCGGCTAAACCCAGTTCTTTATTAATGGTTCTGAGCGATTCTTTTTGTGCCGGATTTAAGGCAGCACCACTACGTATGAAATTTTTATAATAATCGTCCAGTAATCGTGCCTGCTCGGCAGTTAAACCCAGTTTCGCTTTATTATTGTAAAGGGTTTTAACCTTTTCGAAAAGTTTTTCGTTAAGATACATATTGTCGTTGTGCTCCGATAGCAATGGCGAAACTTCGGTGGCTATTTTTTCCATTTCTTCGTTGCTGGTAGATGAATACAGATTAAAGAAAACTGCATTTACTTTATTTAGTAAATCGCCACTATAATCAAGTGCTTCAATGGTATTGGCAAATGTCGGCTCATCGCTACTGTTGGCAATGGCGTCAATTTCAGCCTGATGTTGTTTAATACCTTCTATAAACGCGGGCATATAATGCTCGGTTTTGATTTTATCGAACGGTGGAGCACCGTATTCGTTTTCGTATGCACTAAAAAACGGATTGTCGTTTTTTGCGCAACTCATCAGTACAATTGCTGACATAAGTAAATAAATTAGTTTCTTCATTTTATGATACTTTTTTGGAAATAATTAATGTTTTATAAATGCAAAGATATACAAAAATCAGATTGATTTTGCTTGATATCTGAGCAGTAAGCATTTAATAAAGACTAAATTTTATATATTTGAAAAATAATGCATTTCGCTGCAACGAATTGTTGATTATTTGCATCATAATTAAAACATGAAATTTAATCATAATACTGACGAAAAAAAACTAATAGCAGCATGCCTCAAAGCCGATTCAAAAGCTCAGAGGCAGCTTTATGAGCAGTTTGCACCCGGCATGATGGCCGTGTGTTTTCGCTACACAGGTAATTATGAGGTAGCTCAGGATCTTCTACAGGATGGTTTTGTGAAAGTGTTTGCAAAACTGGATACTTTTAAAGGTGAAGGTGCATTCGGAGGCTGGGTAAGACGTGTTTTTGTGAGTACTTGTCTGGAATACTTAAGACAAAAAATGGTACTGCATAATAGTATTGAATTAAGTGAACTGGAAAAAGCAGTTGATGACTACAATGCTGATATTGTGGGTGATATAACGGTTAAAGAGTTAATGGAATGTGTTTCGGCATTACCGGATAATTACAGAACCGTGTTTAATATGTTTGCTATTGAAGGATATTCACATGCCGAAATAGCTGAAATGCTCGAAATAAATGAAAATACATCGCGTTCGCAATTTATGCGGGCCCGCAATTTATTACAAAAGAATATTGCGCAGATTTTAGGAGAAGAATATGTCGAAAAATATAGAAAATAAAGATTCATTCAGCCAACAGGTTAGCAACAAGCTTAGCGGTTTTGAAATGCAGGTCCGACCCGAAGTTTGGGACGGAATAGCGCAACAGCTACAACAAAAACCCCGAAAAAACAATCGGAAGATTATGATGTGGTGGATCAGTTCGGGTATTGCTGCTTCTATTGCTCTATTTCTTGTTTTTCGGACCTATAATATTTTTGATGTGCAAACGTATGTGGCTCAAAATGTGAAGGAAAGCAATACTCCAAATGTAAATGCAGAAGTTAGTACCTTCACTCCTGAACAAAATATCACAAATTCAGCTGTTCAAAGCACTATAAAAACTGCAAAAGTAAACAGGCAACTTGCTCAGGGAAACAAAGTATCCGTTAAAAATGAAAAAGTAAACATAAGTAGTATAGTTAAAGAAGATATTTCTGTCAGGGATGATCAAACTCAGGCCGATGAATTGGTTACGTTAAACAATATGAGTGAAAATTTGAATACAGATTCTGCTAAAAATACTCAATCAGCGAATACATTCTCTGAGAACAAAACACTTCAATTGGCAGATAATGAGAAATTTACTGAGCTAAAGGAAAATGATTGGGAAGATCCTCTTAAAAAACAAAAGAAAAGTGATTTTGAACTCGTTGCGGTGTTGGGTTCGTCGCAGTCAATTAGCTCTCCGGCATCGGGCATGGCGTACGATTATTTAAGTTTTACTGAAAATGTACTCGGGGATCAATCGATTACAAATAGTTTTAATACTATCATCCCGAATTTTGAGAGTAAATCCTATCTGCCTCCGTTAAGTGCCGGTTTATCTGTCGCCAAAATGCTGGGTAAGAGTGTTTTTGTTGAGTCAGGATTACGATATACATATCTGAATACTGTCTATAAGAATTCGAATGCTGATGCCAATTTGCGCTTACATTATATAGGTATTCCCGTAAATATTGGGATTAGGTTTGGAGGGAACCGTAAATGGTATTTTTATACTTCGGCAGGTATGATGCTTGAAAAAGGTTTGTGGTCGGTTTATACTCAGAACATTTACTACTCAAATTCTACGTACAATACTACTATAAGTGCATCAATAGATGGTGTACAATTGTCGGCCAATGTATCGGCAGGAGTGGGTTATTATTTATCAAAGCAATTCTCGTTATATCTTGAACCCGAAATGGGATATTATTTCGACAATAATCAGCCGGAGAGTTCCCGTACTGAAAATCCGCTATCTGTTGGAATAAAAGGAGGTGTGCGTTTTCATTTATAAGTATAGAATAGTTAATTTTAAAATTTAAATATTATGAAAGTAAACTTACAATCGCTGCTGCTTTTACTGGTTGTTTCGCTGGTATCATGTCAGTCGGAGGTTACACAAATGGGAACTTATCAGATTAATGAGCCCATTGTAATGAGTAAAACTGAGTTTCGTGCTGCGGTGAAAATTAAAACTACTGCCGAACCTATTTCAACTCCGGGTAAAATGAGTTTTTATAAAGATCATATTTTTATTTCAGAGCCTGAAAAGGGAATTCATATTATCAATAATTCAGACCCTTCCAATCCTGTGAATGTGGGTTATATACAATTAATCGGGAATGCCGATTTGGCTATTCGTAACGATATACTGTATGCCGATTCTTATGTGGATTTGGTATGGTTTGATATTTCAAATCCGGCCTCGCCTGTGGAAAAAGGTAGGTTGAACGATGTTTTTCCTGAAGCATTACCGGTAATGGATAATTTTTATGGCTATGATTATGAGGTTGTTGAACAAAAGAAAAGCGATAATGTAATTATTGGTTGGCAAGTTAAAGAAAAAACAGTGGAAATGACCAGCTACAACTCAGGCTGGTACAAGGGAGGTGATCTGCTTGAAGTATATACATCGACCGGAAATTCAACGGGTAATACCACAGGTGTAAATGGTTCAATGTCCAGATTTGCAATTTACGAGAACAAAATGTATGTGGTGTTAAACAATTACTTAACTATTGTGGATGTAGCTTCGGCGCAGCCTGTAAAGCAATCGGAGAGTATTTACGTGGGCAGAAGTGTGGAAACCATTTTCAGCTATAAAACAAGTTTATTTTTGGGCACACCTACCGGAATGATGACCTATTCGGTAAGCGACCCGAATAATCCGGCTTTCGAGTCGATGATTTCGCATGCATACGGTTGCGACCCGGTGGTGGTTGACAATGATCTTGCTTATGTCACTGTTCGCTCGGGAAATACATGTGGACAGCAAAATAATGAGCTTTTTATAGTGGATGTAAAAGATACCAAGAATCCGAAACACATCGTAACATTTGAAATGACAAATCCTAAAGGGTTAGGTATTGATGCCGGAAAGTTGTTTTTGTGCGATGACGGTCTGAAAGTTTTCTCTATTCAGGATAAGCCAACAAAACTCATTGATAGTCAGATATTACACGAAAAAGGGATGGATGGTTTTGATTTAATTCCCTACAACAATACTTTAATGATGATAGCCAATGAAGGATTGTACCAGTATAATTATTCGGATATAAATAATATCAGATTCCTGAGTAAAATCAGTTTCACAAAATAGTATCAGAGATTTTTAACAGAACCGGCATTACAATGTATTGCCGGTTTTTTAAGTCGTATATAGAATGTAGTACCAATATTTGGAACAGATTCAAACCAGATTTCGCCTCCTGCCTGTTCAATAATGTTTTTACTAATTGCCAAACCAAGTCCCATACCCGTATTTTTGGTTGTAAAACTGGGAACAAATACTTTTGTATGAAGTTCAGGGTCAATGCCTTTTCCATTGTCCGAAACCGCTATGGTGATGGCGGATTCTGTTGTGGATAAGCTAATACGTATTTCGCCTTTTTGTTGGCCAGGAATAGCCTGTAGGGCATTTTTCAATAGATTGTTAAACACCTGAATCATTTGTTCAGGGTCGGCTAATACAAAAATATTTTCGGTAGGGCCATCATAATTCACAGTTGTAACTTCATTTCCACTTTTAAATAATTCTGCCGTGGAGTATAATTTCGAAGCGATGTCAAAAACCTCAAAACGTGCCTCCGGCATTTTCGCAAAATTCGAAAACGAACCGGCAATGCGCGAAAGGTTGTCAATTTGTTCAATCAGCATATTTGTGGAGCGGTTAAAATAATCATCAAAACGACCATCGTTTCCGTCTTTAGTCCTACGAAGTTGCTGAATTGTAAGTTTCATTGGGGTTAGTGGATTGTTGATTTTATGCGCAATTTGTCGTGCCCTGGTTTTCCATGCTGCTTCCCGTTCAGATTGAGCCAAAACAATGGCGCTTTTTTCAAGTTCATCCAGGGTTTTATTGTATTGTTTTACCAATTGTCCAATTTCGTTGTTTTCATGATAGTCAATTTTTTCATTTCGTTGACCCAGACGCATTTTGCGTAGTTTGTCCTGTATCAGAATTAAAGGTGCCGATAGCTGTTTCCCAATTATAAAACTCAGTAAAATGCTCAACAGAACAATGATAAGGTATATGTGTATTACTACGGAAAAAAACTCTTCCATTTCCGATTTTACTACCTCGTTGCTGATAAAGAGTGGAATTGAAATGTAACCAATTTGCACATAGTCGCCGTTCAGAAAATCGGTATATCCGTTTAAAAAGCGAAAGTTGCCAATATTCTCCTCCTGATTTAATGTGGAATTACCTCTGAAATAGGGTCGGGGAGCTATGTGTCTGCTCAAAAGGTTTTTGTTGAAAATAATTGGTTGCGAACTACCGGCCAATTGACCGTTATTGTCGTACACATTAATGTCAATCTGATACATGTACGATAATTCCTGCAAATCAAAATTTAGTCCCTGTTGACTTACTGTAGATAAATCCTGTGTCCAGTAATATTTTTCCTGCAATGAATTTTGGATAAACCGCTTTTTTTGATCGAGTTCAGCTTTCAGTTTCTGATTATAACTTTTGTTGAAGTACATGAACGAAACGTAGAATATACCTAAAAAGCTTCCCACCAACAGCAATACAAATGAAAGCTGATACCTTCGTGCAAAATTGTTATAATTCCGGTTACGTTTCCGACCAGAATTGTAAATATAAATAACAAAAAATACTATGGACAAATATATCAGGAAGAAATATACTGAATATATCAGGTAGTTTTGGGCTTCTACAGGGTTTATTTCTCTGATTAGCAGAGTGTTCGATTTGTCGGGGCTGTATGCGTAAAAACGTTGACCCTCAATTTCATACAATTCGAAATCCTCGTTGTTGGTTGTTTTTATATGAATTGATTTTGGGAAATCCTTTAAGCCATTGTGCTGAATTAGTTTCCCGTTTTTATAACGTGCCAAAGTAACCCCCAGCGTATATTGTACCTCGTTTTCGTTACTTATCAGAAATTTCGGAAAACTATAGCTTCTGAAATTTTGTCTGGGATAAAACTGGAGAGTAACTATATTATTGTTTCCGTTGTTGATGTTGAAAACTCCGGCATAGCTCATTTTACTTATATCGGGAGTAAGTTTATAGAAGTTCAGATTGTCAATTCTGATAGCTGTTTGCAGTAAATTGGCAAATTGTTTGTGTTGAACTGAATCCTCATTATTTACTTCAACAAGAATATCATACTTATTCCAATAGCCCCTTAAGTAATTCTCGCTTAAATACAATTTTATGCTTTCAGTAGTTTTGGCCGTTGACGATTTTAAATGCTGGTCGCTCAAAAGCTGCTCCTGCAGTTCGCCAAACATTATTTCAGTTATTTTGTCGTTTTCGTTTATACCACTGAAAAACGAGTTTTCAGCTAAAATACGGTATTTAATTTCCTTGTTCTTATTTGCTAAAACAAGGGCATTTTCAATAATAAACAAACTTAAAATTGCAGTCCAAATAACAGCTCTTACATAGATATTAAATTTACGATACCAGAAATAATTAGCATATAATCCGGCATAAATAAATACGAAAAATAATATGTAGCGCAATGCCCAGTCGGTTGTTAGTGCTACCAATAAACCTGTAATCAGCAAAACCGGGATATCGTAAAAAGCCATAAACGTTACTGATAACTGTTTTTTTGCCCAATTATGCGTTTTGTAAAATACCAACAGAAAGGTTCCTCCCCAACTGAATAATATCAGATGATACCAAATAGTCCGAATATTTATGTTGCTGAGCGAAAGTATGGTAAATGGAGTGACCGAATGTGTAATTAAACTATATAAAATGTACGAGAAAAGTAAAAATACACTGCCACAAATAGTAAGAATAATAAAAATCCTGAATTTATTCTGATATAATGGAAAGTCGGTGTGTTTGTTGAAAACATAGGCTTGCGTTAGTACAAAAAATGTTATCAGAGTAAGGTGGATTATTGAGCCAAGTAATGTACCTGCTGCATAATCGAATGAGTTTGAGATGGAATGATAAAACAAATACGAAGGCACATTGAAGTAAAGAACAATAAATAGAAAAGTTGAAGTTGTCAGCAGTTGATAAAAATAAAATACTGATGAAATTCGTTTGATTTTGAACCATGTATTTTGTCTGGAAATAAGAACTAACAGCAAAATAAACGCAACAATAAACAGGATAAATGCTCCCAAGCCATAATTACTGTCTGCAATAACAATTTGACTTGTGGGGATTGTAAACAGGTATTCGCCGGAGCTCCCATGAATTTCATAACCTTTTACTTCTTTTGAGTTGCTGATTTGGAAATTCTTATGAAGACTCAGGAATTCTGAAAAACTGTTTTTTAATTGATTATTTTCAAATGGGAAATTGTTTTTTATATGTATAAATGCAATAATCTTGCCTTCGTTAGTGTTCGTGTAGCATGCTATTCCAAGGGAGTTGTTTGATTCCTGATATTCCCATGTCCATGCTTGTTCTATTGTAAGTTTGTTGACATCGGTTGAGTTATCTGTCCAAAAAATCAGTTCATTATTGTTATTTATAAAAAAGTAACTGATATCACTATCGTTAAACCGGCGATTCTGAAGCGAGTCAACCGAGTAGTGTGTAACGATGTATTTCATTTTGGCAAGCGTATTTACAGCTGCTTTTTGTTTTAAGGCAATCTGTTCCTCAATTTTAGGCACATCAATTTTATTCAGGTTATCATGTTTATAACCTAAAATATAACCACTGATAATGCAAGTTAACAGTAATATAATCAGTATTTTATCCTTCAGAGGGAGTTGCATTTGTTGTGTATGTTATTGGTGATGATAGGGTTCGCCTCTTAAAATAGTAAATGCTCTGTAAAGCTGTTCAACAAAAATCAAACGAACCATTTGATGCGAAAAAGTCATTTTCGAAAGCGAAATCAGTCCGTTTGCTCTATCATATATACGTTTTGAAAAACCATATGGGCCTCCCACAACAAATATCATGCGCTTATTTGAACTAATGAGTTTTTTTTCGAGAAAAACTGAAAATTCTACAGAACCAAAATGTTTCCCATTTTCATCCAGTAAAATTATTTCATCGTTTGGTTCAATGGCTTTTAGAAGTAAGTCGGCTTCTTTTTCTTTTTGTTCATTTTCACTTAAATTGCGGTTGTTTTTTATTTCAGGAATACATTGATATTCAAAAGGGATATAATGTTTTAACCTTTCCTGATAATCGTTCTGCAATGCTATTAAGTGTGGGTTAATTGTCTTACCTATTGTTAAAAATACGATTTTCATTTAAAAAATTATTTCGAAACGATTGAATGGTTTGTTTTTTGTTGCTTAAATAAAAAAGCAAATATATTGGCTATAATCTGATATTTCTTGTATTTTTGTAGTCGTAAAGCATATAAGCATATGCAAATATGCAATTTTTTAATGAGATAATATGAAAACAAAACAACTTATTATAATTAGCATGCTGGCTTTTTTTGCTACATTAAATATTTATGCACAGCAAACAGAAGTACCTACAGCAATAATTTCGGCATTGAATACCGGTAATTCATCTGAGCTTACTGCTTATTTAGCACCACATATTGAGTTGGTCGTTGATGATAAAAACGATATTTATAGTAAACAACAAGCCTCCGGTATTATAACTGACTTTTTCAGATCAAAAAAAATAAATTCATTCAATGTACTTCACAAAGGCAATAAAGATGCTGCAAGTTTTGTTATTGGTACGTTAAAAACATCCACAGGTACATTTCGTGTGTATGTGTTGACCCGTAAACAGGGAGCTACTCCGTTAATTCAACAACTAAGAATAGAATCGACTAATGAGTGATAATTTTGGACAATTAATCAAATTATGGTTTGCCGAAGACATTGGTGATGGAGACCATACAACTCTTTCGTGTATCCCTTCTACTGCAGTCGGAAAATCGCAATTAATTGTAAAAGAAGATGGCGTACTTGCCGGCGTAGAGGTGGCCCGTCAGATTTTTAATGCTTTTGACCCTCAATTACAAATGACTGTATTCATTAATGATGGTGCTGATGTGAAAAAAGGCGATGTCGCATTTGTGGTTGAAGGTAAAATACAGTCGCTTTTACAAACGGAGCGTCTTATGTTGAATATAATGCAACGTATGAGTGGAGTGGCAACCCGTACGCGATTTTATGTGAAAATGCTCGAAGGCACCAAAACACGTGTGCTCGATACACGTAAAACCACACCCGGATTACGATTGCTTGAAAAGGAGGCTGTTAAAATTGGTGGAGGAGTCAATCATCGGATTGGCTTATATGATATGATTTTACTCAAGGATAATCATGTAGATTTTGCAGGTGGAATAGACAAAGCAATCACGCGTGCTAAAAATTACCTAATTGAAAAAAATAAAAATCTGAAAATTGAAATTGAAGTACGCAACTTCGATGAACTGGCTCAGGTCATGGCCGTAGGTGGTGTTGACAGAATAATGCTCGATAATTTCTCGGTAGAAAATACCCGAAAGGCCGTAGAAATTATCAATGGAAAATTTGAAACCGAATCGTCGGGTGGAATTACGATTGAAACCTTACGCCAGTATGCTGAGTGTGGTGTAGACTATATCTCAGTTGGTGCGTTAACGCATTCAGTAAAAAGTCTCGATTTAAGCTTCAAAGCAGTCGATTAAATAATTTGCCAGTATGTTGGTAAAACTGTATAATAATAACCCCAATGCCAACGAAATACGCCGCATAACAGGTGTGTTGCGTGGTGGTGGGGTTATTATCGTTCCTACCGACACGGTTTATGCTTTTGCATGCGATATTTTTCATCAACAAGCCGCCGAGTTTATTACAAAGCTAAAAAAACATGATTTGCGGCGTGCCAATCTATCGTTTGTGTGCGATAGTTTAAGTCAGGTGAGTCAGTTTGCCCGATTGAGTGATGAGGCATTTCGTATTTTGAAAGACAACCTGCCTGGGCCTTTCACTTTTGTTTTGCCGGGCTCATCCCGTTTGCCAAAGTTATTCAAAAACCGAAAAACAGTAGGTATCCGAATTCCTGATAATAATATTGTTCTGCAAATTGTAAAGGAATTGGGTAATCCTTTAATGGTAAGCTCTATATTTACAAATGAAGATACTACCGAATATTTCACTGACCCTGAGTTAATTGATGAGAAATACGGTAATCAGGTGGCTTTTGTTGTGGATGGTGGGATAGGTGGACATCTG
>JBLIZK010000335.1:0-2325 GCA_048859825.1 Paludibacter sp. | reverse complement strand
AAACATTCAGCACTATGGTTACAGGCCAAAGTAAGGTAGCAAAAGCCGGTATTACAAATACATTTGGACTTATAAAAGTAGCCAAAAGAGTTATCAACAAAACTGAAGCCACCACAATATTGGCCATCAACATTGTGCCTTTCACCAATAATCTGCCAAACATATTATTTCGGGGCGACTTGCTATTATTTTTTACCTTGTTCAAAAAGTTGTTTTTTTTCGTCGGTTGATAAACTATCGTATCCCGATGATTTAATTTTATCAAGAATCCGATCAATTTCTTTCATTTTGTCGGCCTTATACTGATTGTATTCTGCATCCGACATTTTGTACTTACCGGCAGTATTGCCTTTACTAACCCGCATTCTACGAGGCTTAAATACATCCGAAATTGCATCAAAAACTTTATTAATCCCGGCTGTAATATCAACACCTTTACGCAAAGATAACACAAAAACAGCACCTAACAAAGCGCCACCAAGGTGAGAAATTTCACCACCTGCATTGCTCGAAGCAATACCAAAAAAGCTCATCAAAACGGTTACCAGAGCAATGTATTTTAGTTTTACTGCGCCAAAAAGAAGTAATTGTACCTGAGTTTCGGGAATGCGAAATGAAACAGCCAGAATAATAGACATAATTGAGGCAGACGCCCCCATTAATACAGCCTGCTGTTCAAGGCCCTGAAATAAAGGAAGAAAATTATAAGCTGCACTAAAAAAAAGATAGCCACTTAACCCACCTAATAAATAAACCACCAGTAGCTGTTTTTGAGTAAAATACATGACAAATAGTTTACCAAACCAATAAAGTGCCAATAAATTAAACGCTACATGAAAAAGGCCTTCGTGCAGAAACATATAACTAAACAAAGTCCAGGGGTGCGAGAGCAATTGAGAATAATCAGCCGGAGCAGCTAAAAACCGGAGATAAATAGTAGCATCGTAATTAAAAAGAAGCATAACAACTTTTATAGTCATTACCACTACAAATACGAGTATATTTATAAAAAGAATACGATACAATACATCGCCATTTTTGAATCGTACAAAGAAATCATTTAATGAAAACATATATCTATGATTATTATAAACTATCGCCTTTTTTTCCAGATAAAAATTAGTAACCACCCAAACAACATACCACCTAAATGGGCAAAATGGGCTACATTATCGCCTGTAAAATTGGCAACGCCTAAAAACAATTCGGCCACACCGTAAATGAGCACAAAAATGCGAGCTTTAATAGGAACCGGAATGAATAACATCATTAGCCTTGTTTCAGGAAAAAGCCAACCAAAAGCGAGCAACAATCCAAATACCGAGCCCGATGCACCTATAGTTAACGGTGCATTCAGTAGTAAATTTTTCATTTCGATAATGGAAGCCGTATCAAAATGAGCTAAACCAGTAATACGGAAATAACGCATCAACTCTGATTCATATGGAAGTAAAAACTGAGCACTATTACCTGATATTGCAGTGTCCATAGCGTTAAGTAAAGTTTGATACTCCATTGTCCAAAACAACTGTTGTACCACACCAGCACCAATAGCGGTTACAATATAGTAGACTAAAAACTTACGTGGCCCCCAGAACATTTCAAGTGCACTACCAAACATGTACACAGCAAACATGTTGAAAAAAACATGATAGAAATCGTGATGCATAAAGGCGTAAGTAACCAATTGTGCAGGATTGAACTTCTCAGAAGCCCAATAATGCATGCCAAGCACATCATTTAAATCGATCTTTAAGCCCCAGTTACGCATAAGACCCGGTAAAGCTAATGTAGCCAACCAAAGTATAAGATTGATGGCCAAAAGATTTTTAACAACCGGAGGGATATTATTTAGAAAAGAATTGAACATAATTATAAATTATTATTGAGCCTGAAAAAAGTTTCGTTTCAAGAAACTAATTGCAAAATACTTTTACAAAAGTAATACAAAAAGCAGTTTAATCCAGCGCATAATACATTTTTAAGGATTTTGAAACAATAATATACGAATGGAAAAACAATCGTTTAAACACAAAAAAGGGATAATGTGTTCACATCATCCCTTTCAATAAAAAATTGGTTCGGCTATTATTTTAAAGCCAGTTTTTTCTTTACAGCAGCAGTAATATCAATTGCGTTTGGAGCTTTGTAAATGATGGTTTGAGTACCCAAATCGAAAATATAAGTAAATTTACCTTCAGCACCTACTTCATTGATTGCTTTAGTCACTTTATCGCGAATTGGAGCAAACATATCCTGTTGTTTTTTCTGGATATCCTGATAAGCTTGTTGACGGAAATTTGTTACACGAGTTTCCAACTCCTG
>JBLIZK010000334.1:0-6501 GCA_048859825.1 Paludibacter sp. | reverse complement strand
CCCTTTAGGGGGTTAGGGGGCAGAAATTGTTTTAATGTTTTGTGTCCATTTGTGCAAATTTGTGGTTATTTAAAATGTATGTTTCAAAATAAATTGTTGTCAATAATAGTTTTTGTTTTCGGCTTAAGTACTGCTTTTGCTCAATATCCCTTCGATGGCAAAATTCGCCCCGATTCGACGTTTGACAAAGCATTGCGGTTGGGGGAGTTGGATGCCTTGTTGCGGGCAGTGCCTGGTCGAAAGGATTTGCAGTTGGAGCGTTTGGCGGCTTATTTTTTTCATCAACGCATCAATCAATACAGGTTGGAAAATGGACGAACTACTTTGTATTGGGATGACCGTATTTGGTTGGCAGCGCGCAATCATAATGTGTATATGACCAAAACAAAGTACGGACATGAGGAAGCAAAAACAAGCCGGGAATTTACCGGTGAAGATCCTTCGGACAGAATACAGTTTGTTATGTACAATGGCTTTAAAATGAGTTTGTATGGGGAAAATATTTTGATGAACTTCTCGGCTTTTTATCAGCGCTCCATTATTGACAATGCCAGGAATATAGCTGATGAGAGTTTTGAACAATGGAAAAATTCTCCACCTCACAACAAAAACATGCTTGATCCTGAATACTTTGCTCATGGCACTTCGTTTTACAGAGGAAATAATGGAGTAAGTCAGATTTTCGGAACTTCAAACTTTGGCAATGCTTCCGATTTTGTTGAAAATGAAATTGCTATAAGCTGGAACGATTCTTTATCCAAGCAATATCCACCACAAGCAACAACCAAACGGAAGCCTTTTGTTGCTGTTAAATGGTCGGTTGCAGATGCCGAGAATGAATTGTATGGAGTTGTAAAATCGAGAATGCCAAAACATGTTTCGGCATATTTTCCAGACTTCAAAGATGTGGCAGAAATAGGAATAAAAAACCGTACAGGCAAAGCATTACCTCAAAAAATTACAGATACGAAAAAGCGCTATCAAAATGTAGCGGCTAAAGCAGATTTAAAAATTTTGATGAGTGTTATTACTGAGAAAGTTTATCGTTTTGAGTTTAGCAGAGAACAGCTACAATCTAAATCTGCCTTAAAAGTCGTGGATGAATGGGCTTATAAGTATTTGCCTGTTCCTTCAAAAATTAAAAACTGGGGAGGAAAATGCGTACTTACTGAAAATAACAATGAATTTGTATGCGAAATAGCGCTTGTTTTTATATCGAATTAAACAATTTTTTCTCTGATTATTAATCCTTTTTTTGCAAGGTAAATAAAACGATTTCTGCTTAGTTTACACTTCATCAGTTCCGGTGGCAGCCCTAATGTAGCTGTGCCGGAGCTGATTTTTATTGAGTATAATGGATAAAGATCGATTATCTTGTATGTTTATAGAGTATACTTAATAAAATTGCTATATTTGCATCGTTTATTGACTATAAACGATAAAACAATGAAAATTATAGAAAGAACGATATATTCTGAAAAAATAATTCCATTTTTCAACAAAGGAATTATTAAAGTGCTCACTGGTCAACGGCGTGTGGGAAAAAGCTTTTTGCTCAAACAATTGTCGGTAACAATTGAAAACAGCTATCCCGATGCCAATATCATTTTCATAAACAAAGAGTTTGAGAAGTTCCGTTTTATCGAAACTGATGTCGAATTGTTTGCGTATATCAATGAGCATTTGTCCGATTCTAAAAAAAACTATCTGTTTATTGATGAGATACAAGATATTGTAGGTTTTGAGCATGTGCTTCGTAGTTTACAAGCCGAAGATAAATGCGACATTACCTGTACAGGCAGTAACGCGAAAATGCTTTCGTCGGAACTTTCAACCTATTTATCAGGCAGATATATTGAGTTTTATATTAGTAGTTTGAGTTATACGGAATTTTTAATGTTACACGAACTCGAAAATTCGGACAACTCGTTAAAACTATTCCTCACGTATGGAGGATTGCCTTATTTGTCGCGCTTGCAATTAGATGAAGAGAATGTGCTGGAATATCTTCGAAATGTATTTTCAACTATTTTACTCAAAGATGTAGTTAGTCGTGAGGGTATACGTAATGTTCCATTTCTCGAAACTTTGATAGGTTATATTGCCGATAATGTAGGTAGTTTGTTTTCGGCAAACAATATCCATAAATATCTGAAATCGCAGCGAATTGATATTTCAGTAAGCATTATTCTCAATTATTTGCGAGCTTTGAGCAATGCTTACATTTTGCATAAGGTTCAGCGGTTTGATTTAAATGGGTTGAAAAAGTTCGAGATTGGAGAAAAGTATTATTTCGAAGATTTGGGATTGCGCAATTGTCAGCAAAACATTGATTTAAGCCGTGATATTCATAAGCTAATGGAGAATGCAATTTATCATCATTTAAAAATATTGGGTTACGAAGTGTATGTAGGTCAATTAGAAAAGTTAGAAATAGACTTTGTGGGCATTAAAAAGGGACAAAAAATATATATTCAGTCGGCCTATTTAATTACCGACAGGAAAACACACGACCGGGAGTTTGGAAATTTGTTGAAAATACAAGATAGTTATCCAAAATATGTTGTAACAATGGACAATTTCACATCCGGAGGTAACTTCGAAGGAATCAACAACATACATCTTAAAGATTTTTTGTGTAAAAACACTTTTTAATTTCATTTTTGTAAATGTTTAAAACTCAATTTTATCTCTGCCCCCAGTTTTTTTTCCCCTTTAGGGGGTTAGGGGGCAGTATTGGGGGCATTTTCCTTTTCCTCTCTCTCACCTTATCCGCTGCCCCCGAGCTTTCGCGCCATTACACCTACCGCTATTTTACTACCCGTGACGGTCTGGCACAGATGCAGGTGATGTGTGCCTTCCAGGATAAGGATGGGTTTGTGTGGTTTGGCACAAAGGGTGGCGTAAGCCGATGGGACGGGACAAGCTTTAAGAATTATACGGCTGAGAATGGTTTGCCTCTGGGCGAAATACGCAATATATGCGAGTGGGGTACACGAAAATTATTTTTCACGGCGAGAAAAATGGTAGTTATTGAGCAAAACGATAGCCTTACCATTTATGATTTACCGAAAGGTATGTTATTCCCAAGTTTCTATCAATTTACTTTAGCAATAGATAAAGAAAATATTTTTGTGCTCGGTTTAGTTGAAGAGTCAAATGAGAACGAAACGAGTTCCAGATATAATTTCATTTTCAATATCGATAAAAAACAATTTACGCAAATTTCAAACTTTAATAAAAAAGTAAGGAGTATTTCCGGAAACCGGTTGGTATGTTCCGATGGGATATTTATATGGACGGGTAAAGAATTTGTTCGAAAACTAAATCTACCGTTCGATGTTTCTCACTGTGTATTTGACAAAAAATTTGAAAAAGGTGCTTTACAAAAGCCAAATACTCTACAGTTTCAATTATTCAAACTAAGTAATAAATCTTTTGTTCTAATGGATACTTTACGGATTAATGAGTCAGCTCATCGATGCACTTGGTTGCCCGATGGTACGTTTCTGTCATTAAATTCTGTTGGTCATTTTTTCTATCCGGCTAAGCAGGTGAAACTGTTCGAAAAAATGGCATTTCCAAACTTTTCGTTTGTTGATAAAGAAAACAACCTGTGGATCGGCACTGAAAACGGTCTTTATAATTTCTTTAATTTGAGTATTGAGGAATATAGGTTTAATATAGGTGAACCTGATAATATATGGAGCATTGTAGAGGATAATTCAGGAAAAATGTGGTTTGGAAGTTTTGGAAATGGATTAATTACACTTGATTCGAAAGGAATAATCCGGAAAATTGATTTGAAAAACAGATTTGATGCAACCAAAAAAGCTGTAACCGCCCAAATGTATATGGGGAGTACTACTTACAACAATTGGGTGTATATTTCTACTGCATTGGGAGTTGTATCTTTTAATAACTCAAAGCTGTATGGCACTTCAAATACACCTGCGTGTCTGTATACTTACTTCGATAAACAAACAAACCAAATAACGTATTCGGGATTAGATACAATTTCAGGCAAGCGCGGACTTTACATCGGCATGAATGCCAGCAAAAAGTTTTATCCCTTCGAAAATGGTTTTCCCGTTTGTATTAGTCGTGATGGCAATGATGTTTTACGTGTAGGAGCATTCAGAGGGACAGGGCGCTTACAGGGAAACAAGATAGTTAAAGATGCCTATCCGAGAGAATATGAAGGAGTAGTAAGTATGAGTCTTGATGGCAAAGGCCGCCTATGGAAAGCTACGGAAAAAGGGATTTATGTGGAGTTGCGTAACGGAAGCGAATACCGTGTGAGTCCATTACAACTAACGGGTGCTTATACATCGCTTGCTATTTATAAAAATAAATCATTGCTGTCCCATTAAAATCTAAAAGAGTTCTTTGAAATATTTGAAATTTAGTTAGTTACTGAGGTTTTTCGATTAAACGGATTTCAATTTGCACATTTGTAATAATTAAACAGAATTGCAAATGCATAAGGAAAAATTCGTTTTCGCTCAATTAGCCTCGTTTCTGGATCGGAACAAGTTCAATTATATGGTTCGTAAGTTCGATGGAGACAAATATGTGAAGCATTTCACTTGTTGGAATCAATTACTTGCTCTGATGTTCGGACAATTATCCAACCGGGAAAGTTTGCGAGATTTGATTGTTGCACTTGATGCTCATCACTCCAAATCTTATCATTTGGGTTTGGGCAAAAATGTATCAAAATCATCTCTTTCCAGAGCTAATCAGGACCGAGATTATCGTATTTTCGAAGAGTTCGCTTACTACCTCGTTAATGAAGCCAGACAGAAACGAGTTTCTGACATCTTCAAACTTGGAGGTAATGTTTACGCTTTCGATTCTACAACGATTGATTTATGTCTTTCAGTCTTCTGGTGGGCAAAGTTTCGCAAGAAAAAAGGAGGAATCAAAGTACATACATTATACGATGTAGAAACACAGATACCAGCATTCTTCCATATCACTGAAGCGTCAGTACATGATTCAAGGGCAATGAAAGAAATTCCTTATGAATCAGGCTCATATTATATATTTGACAGAGCATACAACAGTTTCAAAATGCTGTATAAGATTCATCAGATAGAAGCCTTTTTCGTTGTCAGAGCCAAGAATAATCTGCAATACAAATCCATCAAATGGAAACGCAGATTACCGAAGAATTTGCTTTCAGATGTAATGATTGAATTGAGTGGATTTTATCCAAGTCAATACTATCCAGAACGTCTTAGATTAGTCAAATATTGGGATGAAGAACAAGAACGAGAGTTCGTTTTCTTAACCAATGCGATGCATATTTCGGCTCCTCAAGTTGCCGAGCTTTATAAAAATCGCTGGCAAGTTGAGTTGTTTTTCAAGTGGCTGAAGCAGCATCTGAAAATAAAGAAATTCTGGGGTACAACTGAGAACGCAGTTCGAATTCAAATCTATGTGGCCATATGCACTTACTGTCTGGTTGCAATTGTCCAAAAAAACATGCAACTCGATAGAAGCACATACGAGGTTTTACAGATTTTGAGTATATCATTGACAGATAAAACTCATCTTCGAGACCTGTTCGACAGAACTAAATTTCAAAATGACAAAGATCGTTTTAGGCTTAATGAGCCAAATTTATTTAATTTTTAATCGTCCCAAATTTTAATGGGACACTAGTGATACCAAATAACACATTAATAAAAATGCTATTATAAGACCCAAAAGAATATCAAGAGTAATTTTTATAGTTTTCTTCATAATAATCAATAAAATATCTGTTTAAACAAACACCCATCAGTAGTATAATATGAAACTTGAGTGCAAGTACTGGAAAAACCGCTTGGAGATGTCGTCGATGTTGTAATTTTAACCCCGCTCGCCGTAGTGTAACAAATCGCACTGCACGCTGCTTTTAATATTATATTTGTTTTAAATATGCAAAGCAGGAGCTTTGCTTTCCACCGTCCGTAGCTAAAGAAGCTACGGACAGCAGTGGGGCTTTTGTACTATTAATCATATTCAAACGGCATCTTTGATTGAATTAAATAAAGATGGTCTCCTTTTTTATCAAATCCTATGTAAATTCCCTTATTTAAGTCAATAGTGAAAGTTTCAATATTTCCATTAAGAACTACACTAACTTTATTTTCTGATTTTAAATTAACTCTGCAAGGTATATTTAAAATAGCACTTCCAAGCCAAACCTCATTTTGATTATTAATCAAAAGTGTTACTCCCGTATAACCTATTTCTTTAATACTATTCAAAACTTTATTCTCAAAAAGCTGACAGTCATTCAAAGTAATTGATACAGTATCATTTTCAAAAAAATCCTGAAAGGCTATAACCATTTTTTCAACTTTCATATCCTTTTGTTTGTTTAAAGTCGCACAACTATTATTAAAAATCAATAGAGCCAAAATACATATATTCTTCATAGTTACTCTACTTTTTGTTTGCCTTGATTTAGTTTACCAGCATCATAATCCTTTTGCATCTGTAAAATTT
>JBLIZK010000333.1:0-2442 GCA_048859825.1 Paludibacter sp. | reverse complement strand
AACAATCGTTAATGATGAAATTTTCGCTCAAACCAAAAACAATATCTACAAAGCAAAAGCAAACAATTCAAATTTAGTGGATTTTGCTCAATGGAGCACGTTAAACAATTTACCAGGTACTGAATCGTTGATTCAAATTGGCGCTTTTAATAATCATCTGATTTTACATCGTAAGGATAATATTTACAAGTTCGATGGAAACAACTGGTCTGAATTATTTTCGAATATTGCGTTCAGTAATTTTTCGATTTCAGGTGGTAAACTAATCCTATTCTCAACAGCGAACACCATATACTCTTCTGATGGCAATTTCCAAACCACTCCGATAACTAATCCGGGTGATGTAGCCATGGTAGCTTATGATAATGAAACCAGTAATTACTGGTTTGCTTCAAGTGGTAAGGGACTTCAGAAACGGGTTAGTGAACAGGAAATCGTGTCGTATTTGCCGACGGGTCCTGCTTTAAACAAACCCTGGAACATGACTTTTGCCAACGATAAACTCTATGTTGTACCAGGTGGCAGATGGAGTGTTTTCTTTGAAAATCCGGGTAAAATAATGATGTATGAAAATAATGAATGGATAAACATCGACAATAAACCTATTGAGCAGGCTACTAATTTAATTTGTCAGGATTTAATGGCTGTGGCAGTGGACCCTGCCGATAGCAAACACTTCTACGCAACAAGTAGTCGCACAGGCGTATACGAGTTTTATAACAATGAATTTGTAAGGCTGTACAATTCAAAAACCACCAATAATGTAATTGAAAATCTGTTTGGCAGTGATGAGTACAATGTAACAGATGCCGCTGTATTCGACAATCAGGGCAATTTATGGATTTCAAATTCATATGTTTATAAAGGAATTAAAATACTGAAAAAAGATGGTAACTGGATAGCCATAAACCATAGTGAGCTAGTAGGACGAGCTGCCCTTAATCAGATATTGTTATCTTCGTCGCAAGATAATTTCGTATGGGTTAGCAATTCACGCAAATCGGCTGGCGTCTTTATAATGGATCACAAAGGCACTATTGATGACACATCAGACGACCAAAAGATTTTCCTATCATCATTTACCGATGGCGATGGAAATAAAATTTCGCCATCCAATGTATACTCTATGGCCGAAGACAAAAACGGAGTGGTGTGGTGCGGAACTGAACAGGGGCCTTTGCTATTCTATAACAGTTCGAAAATTTTCGATTCGGACTACACCTGTACTCGTGTAAAAATTCCCCGCAACGACGGAACAAATCTGGCTGATTATTTGTTGCAAAGCGATAAAATTAAAGCCATTGCTATTGATGGTGCCAACCGAAAATGGATAGGCACAGAGAATTCCGGCGTTTTTCTGATGTCGGAAAATGGACAGGAAACACTTCAACATTTTACCACAGAAAACAGTCCTTTACTATCGAACGATATTTTATCTATTGCTATTCGGCCTAAAAACGGGGAAGTCTTTATTGGAACTTCTAATGGATTAGTTTCCTATCAATCGGATGCTGCTGAGGCTGGTGAAACATTTGGCGAAGTAAGAGCTTTTCCAAACCCTGTAAGAGAAAGCTATACTGGTGAAATAACTATAGCAGGCCTGGTAGCCAATACACAGGTTAAAATTACAGATGTAAATGGAAATCTAATTTATCAAACCACATCAAACGGCTCATTAGCTACCTGGAATGGAAAACATGCCGGCGGTAAAAAAGTAAACACAGGTATTTATCTTGTTTTGTGCGTTAACGAAGATGGCACACAGAGTATTGCAACAAAAATAATGATAATTAACTAAAAGTAAAGAATACAATATCCATCATTATCTTTTATCTTCGGCGAAATTTTGTAAATACATGAACACCAAATTAAACTCGCGCATAATATTTACCATACCTTTGGTGCTTTATTACATCATTAATTGCCTTTTTATTTCCAAATACTCAATACGTTACGAGATTAATCCATTGATTAGCAATATACTGTATTTTATATTCGCATCATTGGCTATTTATTTTTCTCCGGTTATAATAAATGTGCTGGAGAAAAGGATAAAGAACAGCTATATATTTATTTCCCTCAGTATTGTCGCCGGGATATTAGTACTTCAATACAGCATTGACCCTTATAGCTTACAAGTAGACCGGTGGTCGGCTATACATAATTTTATTCAGAATTTATTTTCCGGCACATATCCTTACCTTGCTAAAACACATTTGGGAGGCTATGGTTCTCCTTTCCCTGTTTGGCAGGCTTTGCATATTCCGTTTTATTGGCTGGGCAATATTTCATTGGCTTTTGTTGTTGTATTTGGGGTATTAACTTATACACTTCCCCTACTGCTCAATTCATACAAAAAAGCCTTCCTTTTTATGGTATTATTGTTAATTTCTCCAGCCTTTTGGTACGAAGTTACAGTGCGCAGTGATTTGTTTTACAATT
>JBLIZK010000332.1:0-6990 GCA_048859825.1 Paludibacter sp. | reverse complement strand
GATCTCGTGTATACATTTGGTTGCATAATATCCTTCAGCTATCATCTCCATCTCCATCTGTGCAGTTTTAACGGAATATCCTTTACCTATCATAGTACCAAACAGACGGTTGCGACTAAAATTCGAATAAGCAGTTACCAGCAAGTCGCCCAGATATGCAGGTTCATTAATGTCGCGATGCATCGGATCCACAGCATTGCAAAAACGACTGATTTCCTGAATTGCATTCGATATGAGTACAGCCTGAAAATTATCTCCGTATTTCAAACCATGGCAAATACCGGCCGCTATCGAATAAATATTTTTCATTACTGATGAATATTCAATGCCATGAATATCGTCACTTATCGACGTACGCACAAAACTGGTATTGAACCTTTGAGCCAGAATTCGTGCCTTATTTCTATCGCTGCAACCTATTGTTAAATACGACAATCGCTCTAAGGCTACCTCCTCGGCATGACAAGGTCCGGCCAATACCATCATATTTTCCTTGGGAACCGAATAATATTGTTCAAAATAGTCTGATACAATCATGTTCTCGTCGGGTACAATACCTTTGATAGCCGTAACAACAATTTTTTTGTCGAGTTTACGCTTTAGTTTTTTAAGGTGTTGCTTTAAAAAGGGAGAAGGAGTCGCAAAAATTAACACATCTGAAGTAGCTATCACATGATTAATATTGCTGGTGAAGTTTATTCTATCTGTATCGAATTTCACACCGGTCAGATAGGATGGATTTTTACTGTGACGTATAAATTCATCAATCTGGTCCTGACGTCGCATGTACCAGTTTATACTTGTTGAATTTACTAACGCAATTTTGGCAATAGCTGTTGCCCAACTACCACCACCTAATACTGCTATTTTACTTTTCTCATTAATCATTTTACAAAATAAGTCGCATGGACTTTACACTAAAACTGAATTGTTTTTGTCATTATACACATAAACAAACTAAAAAACAGACGGATCTTCTAGGATAGCACTCATTTTCCACTCGTTGTTTACCAATTCGAAATAAGTACTTGCACAATGCCTGTGTTTATTTCTGGTAAAGCCTTCAATTAACTCTCCTGTTTGGCTATTAGTCAAAAATCGCTGCATGCGTGCGTTTATAACACCTACAAAACTCATCGGTTTATTGGAAATATCGCACACCAATTGTTCAATCTTAATACTGTCAATCTCAAGTTCTTTCACTACAATCTGCTGTCCCGATTCTTTAATTTTCAACAAATTCCCCTCCAAATTCTTAAAAAAATCAGCAGATACGTCAGGTTCAAACTCTCGAAGCTGTTCAAGTTTTGCAATTGAATTCAGATAGGTTAAATAAGTCCTGTAAGTAACTTGTTTCAAATGCTCCTCGTCACTTAACACAGAACTTCTCCTGACTTTCATCTTTCTCGATTTCACAACAAAAACGTCGCTTAAGGCCAGGATTATAATAACAGAAAGAATTAGAATTACTGCAAAACTACCAATATTATTCTTTCCTTTGTTTTGCTCAATAACAGGTGCAAAATCATCGTTGTCGGTATCAATAATCTCATAACTATTATCGAGGATAACACCATTATGCTTACTATTATCCGTAAACAGAAAAAACAGTAAAAGACACACTGCTGAAAGTAGCACTAATCTCAAAACAGCTTTTTCCATAATTCTCTTTTCCGGATTTACTTTAACTTAAATCTAACCATGCAGCCACGTCCTCTTTTGAAGGATTTGTCAGCCCCAGTTTATTTTTCTTATTGTAGCCGCAAATATCCTGATGGAATTTATTTGGGTTTAATCCTTTCAGCGCATCTACTGTTTGAATACCTGATTTCATGATTACATCAGCCCACTCAGCAGGTATACCCAGTTCAATGAATTTTTCAGGGCCATCTTTCTTCACAGCCTTCTCCGGTTTCATTTGCGGGAAGAACAACACTTCCTGAATAGCTTGCTGACCGGTCATTAACATCACCAAACGGTCCATACCTATGCCCATACCTGAAGTAGGTGGCATACCGTATTCCAGCGAGCGTACAAAGTCCATGTCAATAAACATTGCTTCGTCATCGCCCTTTTCGCTTAGCTTTAATTGTTCCTGGAAGCGGCCCAACTGGTCGATCGGGTCATTTAGTTCCGAATACGCATTGGCCAACTCTTTCCCGTTTACCATCAGCTCGAAACGTTCGGTCAGTTCGGGGTTGTTACGGTGACGTTTACACAACGGCGACATTTCCAGCGGATAGTCTGTTATAAACGTTGGTTGAATATAATTTCCTTCACATTTTTCGCCAAAAATTTCGTCGATCAGCTTGCCTTTGCCCATGGTGTCGTCAGCTTCGATATGGAGTTGTTTGCACACTTCGCGCAATTGCTCTTCGTTCATGCCGTTGATGTCGATGCCGGTGTGGTCTTTGATGGCATCAATCATGGTTACGCGTTTGAAAGGCGTTTTGAAGCTGATGGTTTTGTCGCCCACCTGTAGTTCGGTAGTTCCGTTCACATCCATACATATTTTTTCAATCATGTTTTCAGTGAATTCCATCATCCAGTTGTAGTCTTTATAGGCCACATAGATTTCCATGGCGGTAAATTCCGGATTATGGGTACGGTCCATGCCTTCGTTGCGGAAGTTTTTCGAAAATTCGTACACACCTTCAAAACCACCTACGATGAGGCGTTTCAGATACAACTCGTTGGCCACACGCATGTACAGCGGAATGTCCAGCGCATTGTGGTGGGTGATAAACGGACGGGCCGAAGCACCACCGGGGATGGGTTGCAACACCGGAGTTTCTACTTCAATATAACCTTGTCCGTTAAAATACTCACGCATAGAGTTGTACACGCGGGTACGTTTCATAAAGATATCTTTGATACCCTCGTTTACCACTAAGTCGACATAACGTTGACGGTAGCGTTGCTCGGGATCTTCGAATGCATCGTAAGCCACACCGTCTTTGTATTTTACAATCGGTAGTGGTTTCAGCGATTTGCTTAGCATGGTCAATTCTTGGGCATGTACACTGATTTCGCCCATTTGTGTGCGGAATACAAACCCTTTGATACCAATAAAGTCACCAATATCCATTAGTTTTTTGAATACGGTATTGTACATTTCGGGTTGCGCTTCAGTGTTGATGTCGTCGCGACTAATGTACACCTGGATACGTCCTTTAGAGTCTTGTAGTTCAACAAACGAGGCTTTACCCATGATACGACGGCTCATAATACGGCCGGCTATACACACTTGTTTCCGTTCATCTTCATCTTTAAAATCGGCCTTTATTTCGGTTGAGAATGCGTCGGTTGGATACAAAGCGGCAGGATAAGGATCGATGCCGAGATTTCGTAATTCGTTCAGACTATTGCGTCTGAACTGTTCTTGTTCACTCAGTTCTGTGCTCATTTTTCTCTTTTATACAAATTCGTGCAAAATTACAAAAAAAGTGCGAGAATATAGTAATTGCAGCTAATCAATTATATAGCATTAATATTCAATTACTTTGCCATAGCCTGTTGTTTTAATTCCGCAGGCATTTTTTCAATGGCATACCGGAGAGCAGTGCGGGGCATTTTTGCCTTATTCTGCATCACAAATTCAAATACTTCGTGCTGATACGCCTCACTCGCCGCTTTCAGCATCCAGCCATAGCCTTTTTGAACCAAATCATCTTTGTCCATCAATAATAAACCGGCAATTTCAAAAATATCGTTCAGAAAAAAACCTTTGCGTGCCGGTACGATTAGAGTGACCGCTGCGGCGCGTTTCACCCAACGATTATCGGAAAGGGCAAACGCTTTAAGCTTTCCGATAAACTCAGGGTATTTTAACACAAAATCGCCCACTGTGTGATTACACAAGGTATCGCACGAAGCCCAATTGTTCACATTTTGATTAATCCACTTTTCAAACAGTTGAAAATCATCCGGTTCAAATTGAGGTTGAATTTTCTCAGTCCACACACAACTCACCAGAGATTCTTCAAAATAACCCGACTGCCATAAAACATCGCACATTGCAAGAACCTCATTTTTGCCGAATTTCTTTATTTCGGGTAAAAATTCTTTTGCAATTTGTGCTACACGGGGGTTTTTAATACCATAGTTACGTAATTCCTCTTTAAAAAAACGCTGTGCAGCGATTCTTCCCTCCTCGCTCGCCTCTTCCTGAAGTTTGGCTCTGAGCCGGTTAATTATTTCACTCATATATATCTGATTATCAACAACAGTCAATTTAACTCATTTTTTATTGCAAATATAAAAAACTTCTACCTGAATACGTTTGTTTAGATTATAAAATGCAGAAACAGCCTATCTTTTATTCGTTTAAATGAATGGAAGTTTGTATTTTTGCACAAAATTCAGAAAAATGTTCATAAAAATCATTTCAATCCCATTTTCGTTATTGGCATACACCTGGTTTGTGTTAGCATTGGTAATATTTCATCCTGTTCAATGGATTTGCTTAAATTTGTTCGGCTATGAAGCACATAAAAGAAGCGTCGACTGGCTCGATTTCTTTTTGCAAAGTGCTATTTGGTTTACTTTTTCGAAAGTACAAAGCATTCATTCGGAACGTATACCACACAACAAGCCATTGATTTTTGTTGCTAATCATCAGGGTTTATTTGATATTGTAGGAATGGCCTGGTTATTCCGTAAGTTTCATCCAAAATTTGTAAGTAAAATTGAATTAGGCCGTAACATACCCAGCGTTTCGTACAACCTGCGCAACGGTGGCTCGGTATTAATCGACCGCAAGGACCCAAAACAAGCATTACCGGTATTAAAACAAATGGGTGAATATATCAACAAACACAACCGTTCAACCATTATTTATCCTGAAGGCACCCGTACCCGCGATGGACAACCAAAGGAATTTGCACCCAATGGATTGAAAATCCTGTGTAAATACGCCCCTGATGCCATCGTAGTGCCTGTTACTATTAATAATTCGTGGAAAGTATTCAAATACGGCGGATTCCCATTGGGAATGTTTAACAATATTACATTTACCGTACACGAACCCATTCCGGTAAAAGGTACAGATTACAATCAGCTATTTGAAACTACTCAAAAGTCCATAGTTGGTGCAATTAGAAATTAAAATTTACGGCCTATGATGTTGTTAAGTGCATTTGATCTTACTCTTCCTTTGAAAAATCCGGTATTGATTTTTTCATTGATTCTGTTTATTATACTATTTGCACCACTGATTCTCAACAGGTTAAAAATCCCCCACCTGATAGGCTTAATTATTGCCGGCGCACTGATTGGACCCAACGGTTTCAATTTAATGTTAAGGGACAGTAGCATAATCCTATTTGGCACTGTAGGTTTATTGTACATAATGTTTTTGGCTGGTCTTGAAATTGATCTGGCTCAATTCAAAAAAAACAGCTCCAAAAGCCTTGTATTTGGATTATACACTTTTATCATCCCAATGATTCTCGGCACAGTAGCCGGACTGTATATCCTTAATTTCAACACATTAACATCCATCTTGCTAGCCAGCATGTTTGCATCGCATACACTTATTGCATACCCAATTGTAAGTAAACTGGGTGTTGCAAAAAACAGAGCGGTTAACATTACTATTGGAGGTACAATGATAACGGACACGCTGGCATTGCTTGTTTTAGCAGCAATTGCAGGCATGACTACAGGCGAAGTAAACAACATGTTTTGGATTCGGCTTTCAATATCTGTATTGTTTTTCGGACTTATCATTGTTTTTCTTTTTCCGATAATTGGTCGATGGTTTTTCAAACGTTTTGATGATAATATTTCGCAGTACATTTTTGTTTTAGCCATGGTTTTTCTCGGAGCTTTTTTAGCCGAAGCAGCCGGAATAGAAGCTATTATTGGTGCATTTCTTGTCGGATTATCGCTCAATAGGTTAATACCACATACTTCGCCATTAATGAATAGGGTTGAATTTGTAGGCAATGCATTATTTATTCCTTTCTTTTTAATCGGGGTAGGAATGCTTATCGATTACAGAGTATTTTTTCAGGATTTCGAAACAATAAAGGTAGCAGTGATAATGGTTGTTATTGCCACAGCATCAAAATTTATTGCCGCGTGGCTTACACAAAAAACTTTTCGTTTCAGCAAAGATGAACGCCGGTTAATATTTGGATTGAGCAATGCACAGGCAGCTGCTACTCTTGCGGCAGTTTTGGTAGGATACAATATAATTTTAAATAAAGATGAGATTAGCCGTGCAGCACTCAACGGAATTGTTGTAGAACCTGAACGTTTACTAAACGAAAGTATACTTAACGGAACAATCCTAATGATTCTGGTAACCTGCACAATAGCCACTTTCATTGCACAGAAAGGAGCCCAAAATATTGCATTAAAAGAGGTTACTGAAAATAATGCAAATGAAAACGAAATACAGGAAAAAATCTTAGTTCCTGTTAATAAAATGGAGGCAGTTGAAGAATTAATTAATCTGGCATTAATAATAAAATCAAAACGAAATAAATCCAATTTATTTGCGCTGACTATAATTGACAATCTGAAAAACCAGGAAACAAAAGAAAAAGAAGCCCGTAAAATTCTGAACAAAGCTGCCATCACCGGGTCGGCAGCCGACACTAAAGTACACGAATTATTGCGTTACGATATTAATAATGTGAATGGAATTACAAGCGTTGTGCGCGAACAAAGCATAACCGATATGATACTTGGTTTACACGTTAAAAAAGGTATCTCGGATAATTTTCTGGGTAACCTGACTGAAGGAATACTCACAAAATGCAATACCACAACGCTAATTTATAAACCATCGCAACCGCTGGCAACCATTAAACGACATGTTATTTTTGTACCTGAAAAGGCAGAACGTGAAATTGGATTTCCGTTTTGGTTGCTAAAAATCTGGAATATCGCCCGAAATACCGGCGCCAAACTGGTATTTTACAGCAGTGTACAAACCATTGAATACATTCGGGAGGTGAACATGAAGCACCCTGTACAATG
>JBLIZK010000331.1:0-3782 GCA_048859825.1 Paludibacter sp. | reverse complement strand
AGGTAATAGGTAAGCATGTCGAGCTTTGAGAAAACAGCTCGTAAATCCAGGTTCTTACAATTATAACTGGCGAAGAAAACTACGCTCTTGCTGCTTAATCGAATCATAGTAGATCGAGCTTAATTCCGGCACAAGGTGCTGGAACGAGACATTTCCCGGCGGCCGTCGCTTCGAGGCCAATGAATCGGAAATGCGGATAAATCGAAGATAGTTCTGACAGGCCTTGATGTCGGAATGAAATAAAAAGGATAAGGTACAGGTTGGTGGCTTCGGTCTTGCTTGTACACGAAAACCCAGGCGAAGATAAACATGTAGAAAGCTTATTAGTTCCTTGTTTGGACGAGGGTTCGACTCCCTCCAGGTCCACCAAATAATAAAATCGTTAGTAATCAACAGATTGCTAACGATTTTTTTTGTGTTTATTCTTTACTTGCGTTCAATTTCCCGCAAGCTCTCCATTTTCTTTTTAGCCAGAAAACCATAGATGTCTTCCAGGTGTTCAGTTACTTTTCCTCCGCCAAACTCATACACTTTTTTTACCAGTCCATCTAAAAAATCACGATCGTGCGATACTACTATCAGCGTTCCATCGTAATCCACCAAAGCTTGTTTGAGGATGTCCTTTGTACGCATATCCAGATGGTTTGTTGGCTCATCAAGTATGAGCAGATTGTAGGGCTCAAGCAGTAATTTAAGCAAAGCGAGGCGGGTACGCTCGCCTCCTGAAAGGACTTTCACTTTTTTGAACGATTCTTCGCCGCCAAACATAAAGGCGCCTAATAAGTCTTTAATCTTTGTTCGGATATCGCCTACTGCAATGTCATCAATTGTTTGATAAACGGTCAGATTGTCGTCGAGCAACGATGCCTGATTTTGAGCGAAATAGCCAACCTTTACATTGTGCCCGAGGCTTAATTGTCCTTCGTGCTCAATTTCGCCCATTATTGCTTTCACGAGAGTAGATTTACCTTCACCGTTTTTACCTACAAAAGCAATTTTTTCGCCCCGCTCAATCATAAAACTGGCATTGGCAAAAATCCGTTTTTCATCGTAACACTTTCCTACAGCTTCGGCTGTAACCGGGTAATTACCCGAACGTGGAGCAGGAGGGAACTTCAAACGCAAACGCGATGTATCTTCTTCGTCAACTTCAATTATATCCAGTTTTTCGAGCATTTTTACACGTGACTGTACCTGAAGTGTTTTCGAATACGTTCCTTTAAACCGCTCAATAAATTCAGTGGTTTCAGCAATCATTTTTTGTTGTTCATCGTATTGCTTTTGCTGTTGTTCACGGCGTTCTTTACGCAACTGTAAATAATGCGAATACGATGCTTTATAGTCGTATATACGTCCCATCGTAACTTCAATGGTACGAGTTGTTATATTGTCAACAAAAGCACGGTCGTGCGAAATCACAACAACAGCCTTGGCCGAATTTATCAAAAAATCTTCCAGCCATTGAATGGATTCAATGTCGAGATGATTTGTAGGCTCATCCAATAGAATAATGTCGGGCCGACGTAGTAGAATTTTGGCTAATTCAATACGCATACGCCAACCACCACTGAATTCAGAAGTTGTACGCTGAAAATCCTCGCGTGAAAACCCCAGTCCCAGAAGCGTTTTTTCGATGTCGGCATCGTAGTTTATTTCCTCAATACTATAAAACTGTTCACTTAAAGCCGATACTTTTTCGATTAATTCCATATAACTGTCCGATTCATAATCGGTACGGGTAGATAGTTCATCGTTGAGGCGGGTAATTTCATTTTCCATTTCATGGATTTCTGAAAAAGCCTGTGCAGTTTCCTCGAAAACAGTACGCGTGTCCTGTGTTAATAAATGCTGTGGCAGGTAAGCTACAACAGTACCTTTCGGAAATGAAACTTTTCCTTTGTTCGGTTCGCGAACACCGGCCAGTATTTTTAGTAAGGTGGATTTGCCTGCACCATTTTTACCCATTAGTGCAATGCGGTCTTTTTCATTAATAACAAATGAAATGTCCTGGAAAAGAGGTTTTCCGTTAAACTCAACAGTAAGTGAATCAGCTGATAGCATGTTTTGTTATATGTTTATTAAATAATCATTTTACTTAACCTGAAGTAAATGATATTAAATTTGGAATTTATAGTGCAATTTTAGCTCTTCTTGATTCATATTTTAGAATATAAACCTGATTTTTAGATAACTTACTCAAATCTCTTACATTTTTAATACAGAAAACAGACTTCAGCAAAGTACCTACAGTATTGTATATATAAAGAGTTTTACCTGTTTGTGGTACGATTGCAAAAATTTTTCCATCTTTATTCATACTGACATGTAATTTTTTCAGGTCAGTGTCCTGCGATGTGGTTACTTTAATTATATTTGAATAATCGGATATATTCTCATATAGAATGGCGGTTGATGCCCCTGAAGCATATGTTTTATCGCTTGATTTTACTTTGTAGAAATGGTCTACACCAGGTGCTAAATTTGATAATGTATCTGTGTTGACTGTAAGCCATTTGTTTTTATATATATAATCAATTTGTTTGTTTATTGTTGCCGAAAAATCGTCAATTGCAATAGAACCTGTACCTTTTGAATAGTTAATCCGGAACTTGTAATAATTATTAGAGCCAAAGCTGAATTGCTTAGTCTCGGCCAATGATGGAGTTACAACAATATTGCTGATTGTTGCCCATGTGTTTCCATTCCATCCGTCAATTGACAGGCTACCCCCGCTTCCTCCTAATGATTTCAAATATACAGATATTGAACTAACCGGTTCAGGATATATTTCTGTTATAATATTATCATTATTCTGTTCGAGAATAATTGCAGGAATCTTTAGTCCGCTATACGTGGGTGTTGTAGTAACCGATGAAGCATTAATTTCCCAGTCAATGGATGAAGTCAATCCATTATCAAAACCCTGAGTAATTGTTGATTGTCCATCTGTTGAACTATAGGCGGTAAGATAATATCCACTTGCATTCTTTTCATTATCAGGTACTATACTCCAGTTGGCAATAAAGCTGTTACTGTTAATCTCGGTAGCATCATATGCAATTGGAGCAGTTATGTATACTTTTCTGCTTGAAATACCACTTGCTGCTAAACTAATGCTTTCAGCTGATTTGGAACTGAAAACGAAATTTTCAACATGTGAGTAGTTGATTGATGCTGCTGTTGGATTGTATCTTATGTTTATTATGGTTGTATCAATTATTGAATCCACCGGAGAGATTGAAATTTGCTTGTACCATTTTGAATCTCCATCTACCTGGAATTCAAAATGTAAATTGTACAAGCATTTGATTCTTAGACTGTCAATTAATGATGAGGCAAATATTTTAACTTGTTGAACTTCACTAGGTGTACCCTGTATTGTTGTAAATGGAGATAAAGATCCTTTTGTCTGGATATTTGGAGTGTATTTTCCTCCCATGAATCTAAACAAAATATTTTGTCCGGAGCTTTCAATATATGTTAGTTTTTTACTGCTTAAAACTGTTCCTCCCCTCAAAATAGGTGTATAACTTGTTACATTGTAACTCCCCGGATAAGTATCGCCAGATATACTTCCCGAACTACCTACACCATCAGCTTCCATAATATCGACACCCATATTGTTTGGGTCGTTATTCGGCGAATTATTATACCATGTGGTGGCATTGTAATTAATTCTGGTTATCAGCATGCCACTGGCAGGTAAGTACTTATCCCATCCGGTTTTTTGTCTGTTTTCAAGAATAAAAAATTCGGTTGGATTAGGATTGTCGCCAATTAAG
>JBLIZK010000330.1:0-2200 GCA_048859825.1 Paludibacter sp. | reverse complement strand
CTTTGCATAAATTATTATGTGTTTGATTGTATCAATTAATAGTACAGTACAAAATTTAGCTATCAACTTATATTATTATACAAAAGCAAGATATAACTGTTTACGATAGCTATTTTTATATAAAACAAAAGTAACTTCAAGTCCCCTTTAGGGGATTTAGGGGCAGTCAATAAATCATTACTTTGGCCCCAAGCCCCTGAAGGGGATATACAATAGCATTGTCTTTAAAAAACTAAAAATTATAGTCTCAATTATAGTCTTTCTCCCCCACACACTCCATCTTCAATCTTTCTCTGTGAAACTTTGTGTCCCCAGCACCTTGGTGGTTCAGCTTATTTTTTAATTCTTCTCAAAAAATTCAGCCTCTACAATGCGTAATTGTCCATCTGCCCGTGCTGCATTCGGGTCTTTAAACAAATCAAGCTCACCTGCCGTGGGCGCAGCTACTTCTACTATTCCGCCAAATGCGTCTTTATCCTCGCTGGCGCCTGTCAGCTTTATGGTTACGAATCGTCCGCGTGTAGGTTTGAATTGTAAATGTATATATCCGAGCGATTTTTCGGTATCACCTTCCCATACCTTTACATCGTCCACAAAAATCTGAACAGGATACGAGCGCATACGCCAGCCGGTGAGTTTCAGATCGGCTGCACTGATCGTTGCATCGCGTTCGAGCTCGTATTTTATCCAACCGGACGAAAGCCGACCATCGTTTTTCCATTCCGAAAGTTCATTATCGTCGAAACTATTTGTTACATCAGCCTCGTTACTGCCCGCAGTAGCAGCTATTACCTCTACATTTTGCCTTGTAACCTTAAAAGAGCTGCCTGCAGGTGTCGCACCCCGCGATAAATTCGACGGTTGCTGTTCGCCCGACAAATAAGTGCTCAACCCATGCTGTACACTTACTGCTTTCGAGCTGAAGCTGAGCGTGGCCGCTTTCAGTCCTTCGGCGCTGGCAGTGAGCTGTACCTTTCCGGCTTTGCGGGTGGCACGAATCAGCACGCGGTTTACTCCGGCCTCCACAGGGAGTACTTTGTCGAGTATGTAATTTCCTTCTTTACCCTGCGCAATGCCTCCGCGCCATTCTGCTTGTCCTTTCAGGTCGAACGAAATCATGTCGTTGGCCAGCGGGCAGCGACGACCTTCCCTGTCAACCACTTCCACCTCCACCATCACGAGGTCGGCACCATCGGCTTTAAATCCATCGGGCGCCTGCATCAGTGTCAGGTTGATGCGGTCGGCAACACCTGTAGTCTCCTTTTTGCTACGGTGCAATTCATTGCCTTCGGCATCGTAGCTGACAGCTTCTATCACACCGGCTTCGTATTTTACATTCCTGAAAGTAAACAGAAAATGGTGCGAACGTTCGCCAAAGCCCTGTGACTTGCCATTCAGCCACAACTCCACCTTTTCGCCTGTGGATACCACCAGTACATCTTTCGCGTCGCGTCGGGTGGCGGGCTTTCCGGCTTTGGGTGCATTGAACGGAGCTTCCCAGTGTCCGGCAATATAAGAGCTGTGCTTTTCAATATCCACCCAACCATTCCACATCACCATGTGTGCAAAAAATGCATCTTTGGCAATGCGCATGGCATCCACTTCGCCACTGCGGCGATAATTCTCGGCACCGCGGTAATGCGTATTCGAATCGGAGAAGATGATATTGGCACCTCCCGAGCTGACACGTTTCCCCGTGCCGGGTCTTACGCGAAAGTAATCGTACCATCTCACAATGGTCTCCACAAAAAATGAGTTCTGATTGCGGTTATATGCCGTAGCGTCGGGGCGTTGTGTCACCTCATTGGTCACTGTGGAGCGGTAATACTTCGATCCTTCGCCGTCTTTATGGAATGGGTAAGAGTAATTATCCCAGTATTTCCGCAATCCTTCGTCGCGCAGGTACTCCGTAGCCCACATGGGGTGCTTGGCGCTTTTGTTGATGTACAACATTTCGCATCCCCACTCGGCAATACGGCTATCGAGCATTTCGCGCGAGCCCATTGCCCGTCCGCCATAAAGGTCAAAGCTGTCGCGTATAGCTTTGAGTTCGGCCATATGCGCTTCGCTGATCGATTCGTTGCCTCCTTCGTAAAAAATAATGCTCGGATTGTTGCGGTTGTAAATAATCGCATCGCGCATCAGGGCTGTGCGGTGTTCCCAGCGTCGTCCGGTCACATCCTTTTCGGCATCACCGGCG
>JBLIZK010000329.1:0-4552 GCA_048859825.1 Paludibacter sp. | reverse complement strand
CCTCATTGTCAGTCAAGAATGGTGATAAATCGATATTGTTTTTACTGTTAGCAAAGGTTCTTATGCCAATCAAGATTTTTTCTTGTCTCAATGAGTTGTTCTCAGAGTCAAAAAAATCAATTTGTATTTTGTCCGGTATGAATAATGTTTGCATTTTCTTTTTTTTATGGCTGCTGCTAACGACCGAGGCTATGGGCATTTGGCGGTTTGCGGGAGCGTTCGCTGTCGCACAGCGACAAAGTGAATGCGGGAGCAAAACCAGCTAAATGCACGTCAGCCAGCCAATGACCATAGGCGTGTGTTAGCAGTAGGCCTTATGTCAATAACCAGTTTACTAAATCGTTTATTTCAGTGTAGTCAGAGGGCAGCATTACGTTTAATTCTTCCACTTCTAACCTTGCATTAAAGTTAGCCCAACCTGTTTCGTTTTTTGGTATTCCACCTAAATGATCTTCAATTGTTCCTTTTGTCCAAACATAAATTCCAGCAGCTTTCATTTTTGTTTTCAATGAAGCAAGGTTTGTTTGAATTGCACTTTCTTTTGCCAATAATCTGAATGCGTCCGCTGCTGTCATCGAACTATTTGTTGGCCAGCCACTATTTAATATAATAGAATGTGAAGTGGCTATACTTGCTAAATGACTTTTAATTGCAGCAACATCTGGGTCTCCAACCGTCAAAAAGCCGTCTTTCTCACCTTGCTTTAAGGCAAAGTCTAAGTCAACAATTGCTTTTGTTGGTATATCCATAGCTTGAAGTACTAACATTGCTTTTCGTGTATTGCCTGAACCTCCCATTGAGACCAAAGCTGTCTTATGTAACCCAATTGTTTTTGCCGTAACTTTATGAATAATTGAGGGTAACAGCCTATTTTCAGTTGTACCTTCAGCTAAAATAACTCGTTCAGAAAATAAAATATTAGAAGAGTGACTTAACGAAAAGATTAATTCTAATTGACTTGGTGCGGTGGTAGCAATTGTTGGAATTACAGATTTTAAAGAGTTTCTTTTATGAGTTCCACGAATATTGTTTTTTCTTATAAGTAAAGTATTTCCTACGTCCTTTGAAGTTATCATAAAAGGCGAATGAGTTGAAAAAATAACTTGATAGCCTTGGTTTGAAAGCGTTTTAAGCGCATCTCTCAAAACTTCAATTGCTTGTGGGTGTAAATATAATTCTGGCTCGTCAATAAGCAATATTGTATTTGAGGTTTGTCCACCAGTAGCTCTCTTAATGTCTGCCAAATGCCTAACAAGTGCCATTTGAATAGAACGTTGAGCGCCGTGACCTAATGCTGAAACATCTTTACCACTTGGATTTAAACTTTCAAATACTTTTATAGTACCTTTTGAAAATACCTCTTTTAGTTCAGGTGTTGGAATGTGAACTTTTATACTAACTCCTGGAAAGAAAGATTCAACTTTGCTATTTACTGCTGTGTCAAAAGCATTTAATTCTGTCGCTCTTGCTGAACCATCTGAGTCCAAAAGTTCTTTTATACCGTCTAATGCTGTTTGAACTTGAGTGCTGTAACTGGTTTGTATCGGTCCAATGATTTCAGCAAGTAGTTTTCCTATTGTTGTCGTATTTTTACTTTTGCTGACATCTTCCTCTGAGTTTTCCATTGCTCCAATGTGAATTGGTTCAGGAAATAAAGCTTGAAGTGCTTGGTCTAAGCCTGTAGGATTATTTCTCCATTCATCAGCAGTTCCAATATTTGCAGGGTCTTTTATTAAAAGACGAATTTGAGCAGTGCTAGCATTTGGTGTTGGTTGGATTCTTTTAATAAACAACGAATCTGAAAATAAAAATGGAGCAATAGCTGTTTGTTGATTAGCGGGTAGTTGTCCTAAAATAGTAGCTGTAATTCCTGATATTTTCCCTTCCATTTCAACTGGTTGAGTCATGTCATAAAATGCAGTGTCAGATAAAGAAGTCTTTCTTAGAAGCCATTTTGTAGCTTCTAAAATATTAGATTTTCCAGCATTATTATAACCAACAAGAGGAGTAAATTCAGACAATTCCAAAGTTTCGTCTTGAATTGACTTGAAGTTTTTAATTTTGATTTCTGAAAGTAAGTGTACCATATTTGTTGTTTTTTTAGGCTTACTGCTAACGACAAAGGCTATGGGCGCGGGCGGCATGCGGGCGTACAATTTGTCGCACTTCGATAACGATTTTGCGGGCGAAAAAACCTGCAAAATACACGTCAGCCAGCCTGTGCCCATAGGCGAGTGTTAGCAGCTGGCCGGTGTGTCTATATAATTGTGTTTCGTCGTTTTGATAATGGCTCTTGGTTAATAGTATTCTGCGGGTCGAAGAAATTTTTAACAGGGAGCAAAAAAGTAAAATCGGGGAGCAAAAAAGTAAGTTCGGATTGCCAAAAAGTATTTTCGGGGAACAAGAAAGTAAAGTCGGGGAAGCAGAAAATACTTTCGGGGTCGAAGAAAATAAAGTCGGACGCTGAAAAAGTAAAACCGGGGAACAAAAAAGTAAAATCAGGATGCAAGAAAGTAAGTACGGGGTCATGGAAAATAAATTTTGGTTGAAAGAATGCACTTTCGGGGTTGAACTTATTAAACTGCGGTTGTCGGATTGGCAACCGCAGTTTGTTTTCTGGTTTTATTTCTTTTGTTTTACGAAAGCAAGCTTTGAAATTTGCTTGTCATTTACTAAAATTAGTACTGGGAATTACGCTTAAAATCAACTCTTCACAGTGCATTGTTTTTTGTATCAAAATGTGTAAAACTTCAATAATCAGAAAAAACAATGTACTGTGACCGCTCTGCCTATTTTCAAAAAGCTATAAAAACCACTGCAAGACGTTTGAAAATAAAAACTCACTTGCTGTGGTTTTTTTTGCTTTTGGGGCGATTAGTCTTTTCCTTTGTTCTTGAATGAATTTTATTTTCCCCACGCCTTTATGCAATACGCATCGGTATAACTATGAATAAATATCTTCCCATCTGCGCCATTTGGGCGTGAGCTGGAAAATGCTTGCTCGTTTACACCAGTGGAGATGCGTTTTAGTTCTTTCCCTGTACGAGGGTCACGCATTTGTAAGTCGCTACCTTCACGCTGGTAAATAACGCCATCGATAATGTTAGCGGCACTATGGCTCGAAAGTACATTATATTTCACTGCTCCGGTATTTATATCAAAACATACTAATCTATCCACACAATAAACCAATGCCAAATTATCGTAAGCAAGTACTTGTAGTATTTCATCATTTCCACTACCCGAACCTACACCGTCGTTTAGTACTACTGATTTTTCCCAATACTTCTTGTTCTCAAAAGCATCGTAGCAGAAGGCTGTTTTCTGTGAGCCTATTACAATCTTTCCATTAAGCTGATAAATCCAGGCATTGCTGCCGTCTAATGTTACAGTTGTAGTATAAACTTTGGTTTTCTTCGATAAATTGTAAACGTACAAAACCGTCATATAAGGTTTATCCGGAATATAAGGCATTAAACTTAGCGCAACCAAATCATCGCCATCGCTATTCTGATAAATGTCAGTAAAATAGAAACCTGCAAATTCAGGATTCAATGCATTGATTTCTTGAGGTAAATCTACATTACTTACTATATCTATTGCTGACGATAGTTCTCCGGTTTCTATATCGACACGTAATAATGAAATTTTATTATCGCTTGTAGCATTCACATAAGCATATTTACCTGCACCTTTAATTATATAACCCATACTCCAGTATTCATTGGGGAGCTTGGTTATCCACATCACTTTCCCTTTTTCAATATCAATACTATAAATATATCTTTCTCCATTTGGTCTCATGGGTGTATACACATCATCGCAAGCTATTAGGATATTGTTTTTTTGATATGTACCGAATGTACAGTTTAGCCTTAAATCTTTTTTGGGAGCAAAATCAGCATTGGTCAACCTCCATTTTTCTTTTCCAGTTTCAGTATCTAAGCCATATATTATACTATTCTCGTCATCATCACCTGGAACAGGAGTACTATGGAAGACAACAGTTTTATTATAAATGGGATAACCTAATCCAACATCACCAATTAAATCATTACCGCATATTCGGCTTTTCCAAATTACACCGTTTTCCTTTGTCGCATCGTCATCTTTGCAACAGCTTGTACAAGAAGATAAAAGGAAAACATATAATAAAACTGGAATTAACTTTAAATTCATATCCTCTATTTTTAAGTAGTTTGCAGGGCTACTATTTAGCCCTACAAACCATTGATTTTTTATTTATTTGTGTTTTGGAAAGTTAGGGGAGCGTAACTTCTACCGTTTAGAACGTCATCGAACTCTTTTCTCGTATTTTTATGATTAAACTCCTCCATGTGGTTTACGCCTTTGATGGTGGTGTTCGCCCAGATTACGTTGGTGCCTTTTGATTTGTCGAGTTGTTGGGAGCTTACCGAAACCACACCATCGTGGGGGTCGGCAACAGTCACATGGTCATACCATTTTATAAACAGGAAGCGATGCTTTATTCTCTCAACATGTGATGAACCCAACAGAATAGCATGGTCGAGATCTAAACCATCGTCGATGT
>JBLIZK010000328.1:0-2842 GCA_048859825.1 Paludibacter sp. | reverse complement strand
GGTGAGGGTCGTGCGTGTATCCCGGGCCATAAATATCGTGAATGTAATTTTCCGAAATCACGGTTTTGGGCTGCGCACCCAAGGTATATATGGCAGCTACATCGTACATATGACGGGCATACAGGTAAATGTGATTGGCGCGTACCGTATTGCTTTGCATGTCAATAAGATTACGGTTCCAGCCCCAACCCAGGCTAATGCCCATGTACGAAATCTGACTGATATCATTGTGTTCAATAGTCATGTTACGTACATAGCCGGCAGCTATAGCATCGCATCCCCAGTCTTCATTCGTTACATTGGTAAATACATTATTTTTTACGGTTAATGCGGTACAAATCTCACGCTTATCCTGTGGATTGTATGGTAAATGAGTTTCGAGCGATGCAGGCGAAAAACTTCCGGCTACCAATCCGTTTCCGGCAATATCTTTGAAAACACAACCTTCGGTTACACCACCCTGAGTACCTGTAACATAATCGAGTCCGCTGAAGCCGAGGTTTTCGAAACGACATCCTTTGAAATTAATATAGTTGGCCCCTTTTACCGTAACCGCAGCTGCACCACGATCGAGCCAGCCCTGATTGTCTAGTTTATGGTTATCGATGCGTACAATTTGCGGGTCGAGGCGATAAGCTTCCGTCATGTACATGCCTGCCTGAAGCGGCACATGCCCTTTTTCCGACGGACGCATCCAGCTTGTATGCCTAAAGGCAATATTATTGAAATATACATGCTCCACGGGACGATCCGTAGTTCCTTCTACTTCAACCAGCGTTTCAATTGCCGGAACGATTGCCTCATCAATTTTTTCACCCGCAAGCGGATAATAATACAGCTTGTGTGTGCGAATATCATGATACCACTCACCCGGTTGGTCGAGCAGTTCTATGGCATTTGTCAGATAAAAAGCCGAATTACGGCCGGGAGTAACCATGGGTTGTGGCCACGGACGCTGAAATTGCAGTTTACTTTCGGGATTGTGAAAGCGAACCGCCGCCGAATCGCCCTGAATTTGAATCGATTTAATACGAAGAAACGAAACTGCCCACATTTGATGCAGCACCATTTCGGCATTAGGTGCTTTTTGTATTGCCTTTACGGCTTTAGCGGGTACCCATAGTATCTGATTCACTTTATCGTTGCGGATAATGCGGGCCATATTTTCGAAGTCGGCCACGTCGCGGGCACGTACAGCTTTTTTACCATTTACCCAAAATTGACGAAAATCCAGCGGCTGACCATTGAATTCGGGTACGTCGGCCACCAACAGCTTGCCGGACTTCTTCCAACCTGAAATTTCGACACCACCACTGATGATAACTTTTTCACCATCGGCACCATTAATTATAGTAGGCGACTGAGCAGTTCCACTATCCTCAGGACGAACATACAAAGGTTCGTAAAACCGATAAGTACCTCCATCCAGAATAATATTTATGCCATTTTCGATACCGGGTGTATGCAAACGACGCATTTCACGCGCCTGACGCAATGCTGCCGATACGGTAGCTTTCGGTGTTAGCTTACTTCCATCGTTTGTATCTTTTCCCGAAGGGGACACATAAATGTCAAAGGAAGAGAAGAGTATAAGAAGCACCCCTAGCCCCCACAGGGGAGCTTTAGAGAGTACGTATTTTAAAATTTTCAGCATATAATTCGAATTTATTGGTAAATCTAAAAGTCCCCTGAAGGGGGGATTTAGGGGGCAAATGGCATCCACACGGTCATGTCCATTTTTCCACGGTTGCCCCATGCATAATAAGGTATCAATGTGATATTTACTTTCTGATTCGACTCTTGCACCGGACGATACAATGTATTTTTCCACGATGCTTCACCTGTAAGACGGGCAGTACCATCGAGTACTATTACCGGGCTACCTTCAATCACTGTTTTACGGGGTATAAATTTAATATCAGCCGGAATTAAAACATTATCAATGGATTTTGCTCCTTTTGCATCCATAGCTTCGAGGCAATATACCAGCGGTCCACGTTTCACAACTGTTTGATTGCGCGTTTCCTCCACGAGAGGGTTCGATTCGAGCAATACTACCGGCATGTCCATCACAAGTTCCACAAGGTCGCCTTTTTTCCAAACCCTGTTAATAGCTTCGTAAACATTGCTTTTATTAGTGACAGGCATAATTTCGCCATTGACTTTAATCTGATAGTTGTTACACCACTCCGGTATTCGCAAGTTCAGAGCAAAAGCTTTCTTCGGCGCTTTATCAACCGATATTTTCACATTTCCATCCCATGGATAGTCAGTTGTTTGGCTCAATTTAATTTTGTCTTTTCCATTTAAAACGGTTTCGAGCACATTGCCGCCATACAGATTGCACCAAACGGTATCCTTGCTAAGCGAGTATGAGTAATTTTGCACTTCGGTAAGTGTACGTACAGTATTTGGCGGACAGCAGTTACAAAGTTTTATATATACTTCGCGTTCTTTCGACCAGCGGAGCATATACGGAAAATCTTTTGAGATGCGAAGTGGATTGGTATAGAAAAAACGCAAACCATCCAGACTGATTCCACTTAAAACACTGTTGTACAAAGCTGTCTCAAGTACTTCGGCATATTTGGCATCGCCGGTGGTTTGTAACATTCGCCAATTGAACAACATATTGCCAATATTTGCACAGGTTTCGTTGTGTGCGGTGATGTTGGGCAACTGATATGCACGACCATAACTCTGATGTACTTTTTGAATGCTATCAGGTGTATAGCAGGTACCATCGGGCGATGTGCCGTCGTACAACGCACCACATCCACCGGTGATATACATTTTTGTATTCACCAAATCGCTCCATATGCTGGTCAGGTTTTTCATCAAT
>JBLIZK010000327.1:0-4073 GCA_048859825.1 Paludibacter sp. | reverse complement strand
GATGTACGTACACCTCAGGAGTTTAATGCTGGACATCTGAAAGATGCAATAAACATTGATATTTATGAGCGGGATTTTTACTCACGTATTGATAAACTGGATAAAAAAGCAATATATGTGGTTTATTGTCGTACGCATAACCGAAGTACGGCTGCCGTTCAATACATGAAGCAAAAAGGCTTTGTAATGGTTTATCAAATGATGGATGGCTTTCCGGGTTGGGCAGCAAACAAACTACCTTTTATAAAATAAAAATGAACGTACAATATACCGAATCCGACCTGAAACTAATGCGTGCTGCCGAAGATTCGCTTTTGATGGGTCAAAATCGTGTTGAAGAGTTGAAACTTTTTGCTGAAAAATCCGGTGTAAAGCGCATTGGTATAGCACATTGTGTTAGTATGACCAAAGAAGTGACGCAACTGAAAGAACGCTTGTCTGATAAGTTCGAAGTGTTTACAGTGGACTGTAAATATGCAAAAATTAAAGGTTCGGATATGCTGAACGATGCTACCGTAAAGGGAACTTCCTGCAATCCGGCCGGACAAGCCGATTTTTTGGCACAGAACAATACTGATTTAAATATCTCATTCGGACTTTGTGTGGGGCACGATATTCTTTTCAATATGAAATCGAAAGTACCAACCACCACTTTGGTGGTGAAGGACAGGGAGCATAAACATAATCCCTATCAGGAATTTGTGAAATAATGATTCATCTTTTAATAGCATTTTCTCAAAGTCGGTAATCTGAAAAGAAAGCCGACTTTTTTGTTTTTGAACAATCGGTTAATAATTAGCATTATAAGAATATATTGATTATATAAATAGTGTTATTATAATAATCTATTAGTGATACTATTGTAATTTAAAAATAAATAATATACCTTTGTCGAAGCATTTGAAAATGTGATAAAATGCTCTGAAATTAAAACAAAAAATTATGCAAACATTTCTGATTATTCTTGCTATACTGATTGGTGCTGTGGTGCTTTTGAATATGTACGCACGAGCCAAAATGAAAAATATGCCTAAAGTGGTTGATAACGATAAAATACTGACACTAACGGATAAAAATTTCAATCAGCAAACCAAAGGAAAATTGGTATTAGTCGATTTTTGGGCCGAATGGTGTGCCCCCTGTAGAATGATGGCACCTATACTGAATGATTTGGCAAATGATTTACCCGAAGGACAATATGTAGGAAAAGTAAATATTGAAACTTACCAATCAATGACACAGAGCTTTAATGTGCGAAATATACCTACGTTAATCCTTTTCAGGGATGGAAAAGAAGTGGATAGATTTGTAGGTATAAAAACAAAGGATTTTCTGAAAAAAGCCATGAAATAAGTAACCCCCAACCCCTATAGGGAGGTAAGGAAAAAATTTTTCAAACTATTATTTCAAACTCTACAAGTTAGAATATTAAAAAACAAACTAAATAAATTCCCCTTTAGGGGATAGTAGTTAATATGAAAAAAGTACTGATATTAGGTGGTGGTTTTGCGGGTGTTGAAACAGCCATTGATTTGCAAAAAAGTAAACAATTTGATGTTACATTGGTATCCGACCGCGATTTTCTCTTTGTTTATCCCATTTCCATTTGGGTGCCCATTCATGAGTTGAAATATGAGAATGCGCAAATAAAATTGGCTGATATTCAACGCAAATATGGCTTCAATCTTATAATCGACAAAGTAACAGGAATAAAAGCTACAGAAAATAAAGTGACGCTCGAAAAGCAAGAACTTACGTTTGATTATTTGGTAGTTGCCATTGGTTCCGGAAAAATGCAGCCTAAAGGAGTTGAATATACGACAACAATATGCGGACAGCCACAACAAACCCTGCAACTCAGGGATAAATTGGATGCGCTTATTGCCAAAGGTAGTGGTAAAATAGCGATTGGCTTTGGTGGAAACCCGAAAGATAAATCAGCTGTTCGCGGTGGGCCAGGATTTGAATTGCTTTTCAATATCAATCATTATTTAAAGAAGAAAGGCATCCGCAATAACTTTGAATTAACCATGTTTGCCCCCATGGAAGAACCCGGAGCACGAATGGGTAAAAATGCCATGAAAGCTGTGTACAAGATGTTTGCTTCGCAAAATATTAAAAGTCATTTTGGCAAAAAGATAACTGAATTCGTCGAAGACGGAATTGTTTTTGAAGATAATAGTAAATTGGAATCTGATTTAACCATGTTTATTGCAGCCGGTGCTGGTTCACCAGTTCTTAAAAATACTGATTTAGCACTATCAGACGCTGGTTTTGTAAAAATAAACGATTATAATCAGGTGGCTGAATTTCCGAATGTATTTGCCATTGGCGATGCGGCTGCTTACGAAGGACCAGAATGGACTGCTAAACAAGGGCATATAGCCGAAGTAATGGGACGGAATACTGCTCATAATATTATTGAAATAAACAAAGGTGGTTCAAATTTTAAAGGCTATCAGGAGCATTTGAATATACTTTGTGTAATGGATATGGGAGACGGAGCAGCATTTGTATACAGGGATAATAAAAAGGAAATTATGATTCCAATGCCAATTTTCGGTCACTGGATGAAACAGGCCTGGGGTAAATATGCAAAATGGAGTAAATTAGGTAAAATAGGTCGCTTACCCGGAATGTAACTTACAATCAAAAAAAATAAACGTACAAATAATAATTATGGCAACAACTCATTTAACAAAAGAAGATTTTTTAGCGAAAGTAGCTAACTACGAACAAAATCCAACAGAATGGAAATACCTGGGTGACAAACCTTGTATCATTGATTTTTATGCAAACTGGTGTGGACCATGCAAAATGGTTGCGCCAATACTAGAAGAATTATCGGAAGAATACAAAGATCAGATTTACATCTACAAAGTAAATACCGAGGAACAGGAAGAACTTGCGGCAGCATTCGGAATTCGCAGTATTCCAAGTATTTTATTCTGCCCAATGAATGCTCAGCCTCAAATGGCTCAGGGAGCATTGCCTAAAAATACATTTAAGCAGGCGATAAACGAAGTGCTTTTAGGAAATGCATAATTGACGGAAATAAGGTCTTTACTAAAATATCAAAGCGGGTAGTTTTACCCGCTTTGTTTGGTACTATGAAATTTCTGACTCGTACAGAATATCCTTAATTGTAAGTTGTTCATTTCTTAATGTTTCAAGAACTAATCAAGGGTTTTGGAAATAAGAAAAAATTTGTACATTGCGACACAAAATAATTAACTATGCATGTATAACCTTGAAAAAATAATAATAAGTTAACCGAATTCATAATTTTTAAAATCACATTTTATGGCAAAAGTACTTGTTTTGGGTGCAGGAATAGCTGGACATACTGCAGCGCTGATAGCGAAACGAAAATTAGGTAAGAACCACGAAGTAACAGTGGTAAGCCCTAATAGCAATTATCAATGGATTCCGTCGAATATTTGGGTAGGTATGGGGCTTATGACACCCGAACAGGTTAAATTCGAACTTGCTCCGGTTTATAAACGGCAAGGTATTATCTACAAACAAGCCCTGGCAGTTTCTATTCATCCTGAAGGTGATTTAAGTACTGCGAAACCGTATGTAGTGGTTAAGAATATAGCCGGTTCGCAAAAGGATGTTGAAGAAAAAGTGGAGTACGACTATCTGATCAACGCCACAGGGCCAAAACTGAATTTTGCTGCTACACAGGGGCTTGGACCCGAAGGATATACAAATTCGGTATGTACATTTCAGCATGCTGCTGAAGCCTGGCACAATTTACAATTGAGTTTTGCTAAAATGGAAAAGGGCGAGAAGCAAACATTTCTTATTGGAACCGGTCACCCTATGGCAACCTGTCAGGGTGCCGCTTTTGAATACTCATTAAACATTGCCTTTGAGGTTCGTAAACGCAAACTTGAACATTTGGCGGATATTGTATGGATATCGAACGAATATGAGTTGGGCGATTTTGGTATGGGTGGAGCCTATGTAAAAAGAGGTGGCTATATTACACCTACAAAAATATTTTCGGAGTCCATTTTCAAAGAATATGGCATACGATGGATTACGGGTGCTGGTGTTCAGAAAGT
>JBLIZK010000326.1:0-14345 GCA_048859825.1 Paludibacter sp. | reverse complement strand
ATAAAAACAAACTGACTGGTAATAATGTAACTCAGTAATATTGAAATTAATGTGGTGCCACTAACCAATAGTGTGAGCATAAGTCTTTTGGATTTAACTTTGCTTATCACCAGAAAACTATAACTGTAAAGTGCATACAATATGGCCAGGTTTGTAATTAACATATAAAACAAACCATATCTATTGACCATTTTTTCGGAATTATAAAAAAAGCCAATAAGCATAATTACATCCAGAATGGCACCTATAAAAAAGGTTATTCTGAATGCATTTTTATTTGTAAATGGTTGTAATATGGAGTGTCGTTTCATAATGATATACTTATTCAGAATAAATAGTAGTAGCCATAAATTCTAAGCGTGTACTAAAATAGTAAAAAACAGTCTTGTTCTGAAATATTTTTATTATTTCAGAACATAAACTGCTACAAAACTATTTTGAATTGCTTAGCTGTAGTTGCCTTTCGGTTACTTTCAGCATAAGTTTTTTTCGTTTACCGGATCGGTTTTTTTCGCCTATCCGTTTGAATATATAGTAAATTACAGGCACTACTACCAATGTCAGAATCATTGAGCTGGTTAAGCCTCCGATAATGACCCATGCCATCCCGTTTTTCATTTCGGCGCCATTACCGGCAGCCAGAGCTATGGGTAACATACCAAATATCATCGAAAACGTAGTCATCAGAATGGGGCGAATTCGTTCCCTGCCGGCCTCAATTACAGCTTCGGCCAGGCCGAGTCCTTCTTTACGGAGGTGGTTGGCAAAGTCGACCAGTAATATGGCATTTTTAGCCACCAAACCAATCAGTACAATTATACCAATAATACTAAATATATCCAGGTTTTTCATGGTCAATGCCAGGGCCAGTATTGCGCCAATCATTGCCAGCGGAATCGAAAACAACACCACAAGCGGGTCGGTGAGTGAGTTGTATAACATCACCATAATGAGATAAATAAGAACGATGGCAGCAATAAATGCAAAGCCAAGACTGCCGAATGCCGACTCCTGTTGTTCCATCATACCGCTGGTTACTACTTCAACACCATCGGGTAGTTTGTTGGCATAAGCAGCCTGTATTTCGGCGCCTACTGTTCCGGCTGCACGCCCGATAACATTCGATTTTATGGTGATTGATGATATGCGATTGGTACGCTCAAGCGCTGTGGCTCCAATTCCGTAATGAATGTCGGCAAACTGTTGTAATTCAATTAACTCGCCTCTTTTGTTTACGAATGTAAGCCGGGCTATATCTTCGGGTTTCGTACGGTCGAAATTATCCACTCCGATACGGATATCATAATCAAAATTTCCGTCTTTGTACTTTGAGTCGTCGTTACCATTCAGCGCTGTACGCATGGTACCACCCACGTCGTTTACCGATAATCCGTAACCTGCCATTTTTTCGCGGTCGAGTTTTACCTGTACTTCCTGACGAGGATCGTCAATGGAGAAGCGTGCATCTGAGGTACCCGGAGTATGGCGTACCACATCAAGTACAATGGCCGCTGCCTGTTCTACTTTGCTGTAGTCGGCTCCCTGAACGACCAACTGAATTGGTTCCATATCACCCGATGCTGTTGGGGCCGATGAACGAACCCGTATACCCGGAATGGCCTGCGCTATTTTATCTTTCGTTATGGCTGCATATTCGTTTGCCGTAAGCTTGCGTTTTGATTTATCCACCAGTTTTACGCTGATAGTTGTTTCGTTGTTTTTGGTGGTTGTGGCCGCTTTACCAACATTGGTAAACACGGTTTCGACTTCGGGCAACGACCGGATAATTTTTTCAGCCTGCATGGTAATCTGATTGTTTTGGTATAGCGTCACCTGCGGATTCATTTCCAGCGTTACTATAAACTCACCTTTGTCCGAATCGGACATAAAGGCAAACCCGATAAAGCCGGCTGGCAACAATGCAAATGAAGCAAAGAATAGTCCGAAGGCGATGGAGATAACCGTAATTTTGTGTTTCAAACTCCATGCTAAAAGGTTTGCGTACCAGTTTTTTAGTCCGTTAAATGCCTGCTCTACTGTGTGCGAGAATCGCCCCGATAGAGTTTCGCGACTTTCGTCGGATAGTTTCCCAAAGCGCGACACCAACAGTGGTGTAACCGTAAACGACACGAACAAACTACTCAATGTAGCAATTACAATGGGAATGGCAAATTCTTTCAGGATGTTACCAATTAATCCACCACTAAGTGCCAGAGGTAGGAATACTACTACAATTACCAGTGTAATGGCCACAGCGGTAAACATAATTTGTAAACTACCATCAATGGCTGCCCGCCAGCGGGTTTTCCCTTTTTCCATGTGGGTAAACATGTTTTCGATAACCACAATAGAATCGTCCACAAGAATACCAACCACCAGCGAAAGCGCCATTAGCGACATCATGTTCAGCGAAAATCCCATTATATACATGGAAATAAATGCCGGTATAATTGAGAGCGGAACGGCAATCATTACGATGATTGCACTACGCACATTGTGTAAAAAGATAAAGCATACAAAGGCTACAATAATAATGGCCAAAACAAGGTCGAACACTACAGAATCGGCTGCAGCACGGGTGTAAATAGAATCGTCGGTGGCAATGTCAAATTTCACATTGTTTGCTGCATATTCACTTTCGATGTGTTTTAACTCTTCTTTTACAAGGTCGGTCACTTTTACAGCATTGGCATCGCTTTGTTTTTGTACCGACAAGCCAATGGCATCTTTGCCATCAATACGGCTGATAATTTTTTGCTCGGCTATACCATCCTCAATTTCGGCTACATCCAGAATTTTCACTTTCCCTCCTCCGGGTGTTGTAGCTATAACCGTATTGCTCAACTCGGTAAGTGTAGTGTATTTGGCAGCTAACCGAACGGAATATACTGCCTTTTCGTTTTCGATATTACCGGCGGGAATTTCCATGTTTGCCTGCTGTATAGCCGATAATACCTGAAGTACCGAAATTTTATAGGCTTTCAGCTTCTCGGTATCGATGTTTACTTTTATCTGACGTTCGATACCACCTGTCATGTTAATTGAACCCACGCCCGGCAGTTTGGCCAAACGGGGCTGAATACGGTCTTCAACCAATTTATAAAACTCCGTTGGCGACATTGACGATGATGCGGCTACATTTAGTACCGGTTTCTCGTCGAGTGCCAATTTGTTAATGGAAGGATCTTTTATGTCGGATGGAAGATTGGCTTTTATGGCCGATATTTTGCGTTGTGCTTCCTGTACAGCCAGGTTAGCATCGGCGTCCGGGTTAAGTTCAACCACTATGACTGATACACCTTCCATTGACGTAGAACTGATTTTTTTCAGATTTTCGACAGTAGATAATGCATCTTCAATTTTTTTGGTTACAGAGCTTTCCACTTCCGATGCTCCGGCACCCGGATATATGGTTTGTACGGTGAGTATAGGTAATTCAAACTTGGGAAGCCAGTTTAAATTCAGCATATTATACGATAGTAAACCTCCAATGGTAAGCAGGGTGAAAATTACCGCTATAATCAGTGGTTTTTTTATCGAAGTTTCAACAATATTCATAAGTAAGAATTGAATAATTAGTTAATTACTGATACTTTAGCGCCATCGCTCAGGTTTATTTGTCCGTCGACTACTACTTTATCGCCCCGGCTTATACCACCCAATACTTCAATGTCGGTATCAAAACTACGCCCGGTATTTATTTTTACCATGCGGGCTACGTTGTTGTTTACCACATATACCGAAGGGTCTTTAACACTGCTTATAATGGCATTGCGAGGAATCATCAACGCTTCACCATCGTTCGATGTATTGATAATTACGTTTACATATGTGCCGGCTTTGAGTTTATTTTTACCATTATTGGCTATCATTACTTCCACCGGATAGGTGTGCGAAGCAGTTGCTTTCTGACTTATGGTCCGGATTTTTCCATTGAATGTAGTACCGGATTGTACATCCGAAGTCACTTCTACCGGCTGCCCGTCTTTTAATTGATAAGCATCTGTTTCCGATACTTCGAGCACCACTTTGAGTTCGTTAATATCCGAAATTCCGGCGATGATTGTACCTGCATTTACAAAAGCTCCCTGCTCAACGTTTTTGCTGGTAATGTAACCACTGAATGGAGCTGTAACTTTACAATCGTCCCATTGCTTTTTAGCATTCTGCAATTGAATGGATGCGTTTTCGTAGGCCAGTTTGATATCACGATACTGTGTTTCGGACACGGCTTCGCCTTTGCGCAATACTTCGTAACGGGCGATATCTTCTTTGTACTTGTCAAAATTCAGTTTGGCATTTTCGTAAGCAAGACGTTTGTAAGTATCGTCAATTTCGGCCAAAACCTTTCCCTGAGCCACATAATCGCCCATTTTAAAATAAATACGGGTTATTTTTCCGGCACTTTCCGAAGCAATATTTACGTCCTTTGCAGGTTGGGCTGTACCAACCATACGCAAATTATTACTGGTAGCCTTCATTTCGACCTGCGCAAGCGTTACAGCAATTTCGCTGGCCGTTGTTTTTGCTTCTTTGTGGCTGTCAATTTCTTTTTTGTTCGAAGCTAAAACCCATGTCATTGCACCGAGCAACACTACAATGGATACAGTGGAAATAATTGTTTTCTTTTTCATATCTTTTTTATACCTTAAATTATTAATGATTGTAACCTTAAGAGCTTTTTAGGGTTTAATAAAGAGCTCGCGTGGGTTTATAGTATTGAATTAGTTTGTTGAATTGTATAAGTCTTTGATTTTTCCGTTGATGGACATAATTTTTAGTTCGGCTTCTTTTAAATTATAAAGAGCTGACAGGTAATTTGCCTGTGCACTGCTCAAACTCATTTCATCCTGTAACAAAGTGCTCATAGTAGCCAGTCCCTGATTTAGCTTGAGGCTTGTTTCCTGGTACACTTTTTCGGATAGTTCCACATTCTGGCGCTGTCGTTTGACTGTTGCCCGGTTATTTATATAGGTATTCAAAGCGTTTTTGTAATTCACACCATAATTCTCCTTGGTGCTCTCGAGTGTTTCGCTTGTTTTTTTAATATCCATACTTGCCTGACGGGATTTAGCGCGTTTTTCAAATCCGTCAAATATCGGAACCGAGAGGCTTACGGAAAAATTAGCCATCGGGTACCATTTATTGGCGCTTCCGCTTTCGAAGTAAGTACTGAAATCGTTGCGGAGTCCCTGATAGGCTGCCTGACCCGATAACGATAAAGTTGGCAAGTAACCACTGTTTACAAGTTTTTTATTCAGCATATTCAGCTCTTTTTGCGATTGTAGCATACGAATGTTTACGTTTTCCGAAAAGTCGTTCATCAAAACCGGCTCTACGGCCGATAATGGCTGTGTGACTGAATCGGTAAGTGCTATTTCCTGTGTAGCGGATAAACCTGTCAGGTATTTTATCATATTAATTTGCTGTTCAAGCGCGGCATCGGTATTACTTTTTTGTGTATACAGGTTTTCGAGATTAACGTTTACACGGTCGAGGTCAACCTGTTTTCCAAGACCTGTTTCTACAGTAAGGAGTGTAATTTGTTGTAATTTTTCGGTGCGTTTTATGTTTTCAGAGATAATGCGTTGTTGCTCTACGGTAGTTTGGTTTAACACGTATAAGCGGGCTACTTCAAAAGCTACCTCTTCGCTGGCTTTTTCAACAGATAGGCTTGTAAGTTGTTCCGATTTTTTGCTTAACTGAAGTGCCGTAAGCGCTGTTTGGCTATAAATCACCTGACTCAGCGATAAACTGGCTGTAGTGCTGAACTGACTACCCATTTGTACCGCTACAGTTGTGCCGGGTTGACCAAGAAACTCGCCGGGTAGCACTGTAGTTGGCAGGGCTAGATTGTCGGTAAACTGAGCGCTCATGTTCAGTTTTGGCAACAGTGCTGCTCTGGTTTCTTCTTTTTTGTATTTGCTCTTTTCGTTTTCTATACGGGCAGTACGCGTATTAATATTCTGCTCCACGGCCAGTTTCACACAATCTTTCAGTGTTAACTTTTTGGTCTCCTGTGCAACTACTCCCAATGTAGCCTGCAATATTATCGCTGCAATAAAAAAATTTCGTTTCATGTAACTAATACTATTTTGGTTGCAAAATTAGGAGCCTTAATTCAGCTTCTGATAAGCAATAGTACCGAAACGGTAAAAATGGGGAGTGAAATGGGTTACAAAGGATTTGAAATTATCAATAGATAATGAAGAAGTATAATTAAAAAGGCGAATTAACAGTTGTTATTCGCCTTTTCATATATCACTCTACCGAAAATTTATACACGCACCACTCGTCGTATTTCTGACCGGGTCGAAGTAGCGGACTCGGGAAATGTGCTATATTGGGAGAGTTGGGGAAGCCCTGTGTTTCAAGACAAACGGCATCTTGTCGGTCGTATGTTTTGCCATCTTTTGCCACTTGTTTTTCAATCCAGTTACCGGTATAAATCTGCATTCCGGGCTGAGTAGTAAATACCTCCATTTTCCGACCGCTTACGGGTTCGTATATATATCCGGCCAATACACAGTCGCCTTGTTGCTCTTTGCGTAGGCACCAGTTGTTGTCAATACCCCAACCAGGCACGTACACTTCATCGTCGATATATTTACCGATTAATGTAGGCTGACGGAAATCGAACGCCGTACCATCTACCGGACGAATTTCGCCTGAAGGTGCAAACGACTCGTCAAGAATAGTAACAAAATCGGCATTAATCTGCAAAATATGGTCTTTTACAGTGCCATTTCCGGCTCCTTTCAGGTTGAAGTACGAGTGTTGAGTTAGGCCAACAACAGTAGCTTTATCAGTAGTAGCTTCGTAGTGAACACTTAACTCATTATCGTTGGTAAGTTCGTAAGTAAGCGTAATGCTCAGATTACCCGGATAGCCTTCTTCGCCATCAGGCGAAAAAAGCGACAATACCAACTTCGACTCTGCTACTTCTTCCACTGTCCATACTTTGGTGTTGTACGCATCAACACCGCCGTGGAGGGCATTTGTTCCGTTGTTGATAGCCAGATTGTATTCTATACCATCAATTGTAAATTTACCATCCTTTATGCGGTTGGCAAACCGACCACAAACAGCTCCGTAGTACTCTTCTTTTTCGATAATATCGTCGAGCGTTTCGTAAGCAAGCACCACATCTTCGAACTTATTGTTGCGGTCGGGGGCATACAAACGAATAATTTTTGCTCCAAAATTAGTTATATCGGCACTCATGCCGTTGGCGTTCACTATCGTATATAGCGATACTGGTTTGCCGTCTATTAATTTTTCCATATAATTTTAAATTGGCCCAAACCCCTAAAGGTGCTTAAGAGAGTATACCATTCGGTACTAATTTTGTTCCCCTTTAGGGGTTAGGGGCAGTTTTATTAATCAATTTTACAAGCACCATCCCCGATTTCGGCAATGTAAAACTCTGGTTTAATGCCGATTTTTGCTTCGTAAGCCGCACCTACTTCTTTGATAAAAGTGTCAATAGCTTCATCTTTTACCAACGAAACAGTACATCCACCAAAGCCACCACCGGTCATACGTGAACCAATAACACCGTCAATTTTCCATGCTTCTTCGGCCATGCAATCCAGTTCAGGGCCGGTTACTTCGTAGTCGTCGCGTAGCGAAACGTGCGATGCACACATCAACTTACCAAACAATGTTAAATCGCCTGATTTCAGAGCTGCAATGGCATCGGAAGTGCGTTGTACTTCGCCCACTACGTGGCGTGCACGGCGAAATGCTACGGGATCAGTAATCGCTGAGCCGATTTTGTTGAATTCTTCTTCGGTCAATTCAGCCAGGTATTTCAGCGGACGCACAGTGTTCAGTTGTTCAACAGCCAGCTTACATTCGGCTACGCGTTGGTTGTAAGCACCTGAGTCCAGTTTGTGCGGGCTGTGTGTGTTCGAAATTAGGATTTTAACTCCTTCGAGTTTAACCGGTACGTGTTCAAATTCAAGTGTATCGCAGTTGAGGTGAATAGCCATGTCTTTTGCCCCGTTGGCCGACGCAAACTGGTCCATAATTCCGCAGTTTACCAATGCAAATTCGTGTTCCGATTTCTGACCGATTTGTGCCAAAACCGTGCGGTTGAAACCTGTTCCCAATTGGTCGTTAAATGCATAAGCAGTAACCACTTCGAGTGCTGCCGACGACGAAAGACCTGCACCGTTCGGTACATTACCCCAAATAAGCATATCGTAGCCCTGAGTAATGGCTATTCCGCGTTTAACAAACTGAGCAATAACGCCAAGCGGATAGTTTACCCATGATTTTTGAAGTGGGGTAGTGAGTTGGTCGAAACCTAACGATACAATTTCCGGCTGATTAAGCGATTTGAATTTCATTACATTATCACTGTTTTTAGCCATAAGCAAATACGTTCCGAAACTTAGTGCACAGGGAAATACCGAACCGCCGTTGTAGTCAACGTGTTCACCAATTAAATTTACACGACCCGGTGAAAAATACACAGCCTCAGCTGCTTTACCATAAGCGGCTTCGAAAGCTGCTTTTAATTCTTGAACTGTCATAGATTTAAATATTGTTTGTGTTTGATTGATTATACAATAAGAACCACAAAGTTAAAAAAATAGCAGAACAATGGTGTGAGCTGATTGATGTTTTGAAACAGATTATTGTTCAAAATTAATGAAATGCATACATTATGGAAGATTTGTATTGGTTTTGTGTGTCAAAAATTACCATAGCCATTCTGCTGCTCGAATAAAAATGGCAGTACAAAACATAAATTGTATATTTGTAAAAAATATCTCCTACAATGAATTGGCAACAACTTTTATCTACCATACGCTTCGGACAGGAAGCCTATTATGCTCCACGACATGACGACCGCAGTGAGTTTCAGCGTGATTACGACCGGCTAATTTTTTCTGCACCCTTCAGGCGTTTGCAAAATAAAACGCAGGTTTTTCCGCTACCCGGAAGTGTATTTGTGCACAACAGGCTTACTCATAGCCTTGAGGTGGCATGCGTAGGACGCTCACTGGGTAGCTCGGTAGCACAAAAATTACAATCAAAATACCCCGAGAATCAGTATCTTAGCGAGATTGGAGCCATTGTTTCAGCTGCATGCCTGGCACACGATATGGGTAACCCTCCCTTCGGTCACTCGGGTGAGAAGGCCATAGCTACTTATTTTTCGGAAGGAAAAGGCAAGTGGCTTGAAGCTATATTAACTCCCGAACAATGGAAAGATTTGACATGTTTCGAAGGAAATGCCAATGCATTCCGACTGCTTACACACCAGTTTTCCGGACGTCGTCCGGGTGGTTTTGTGTTGACTTACAGTACACTCGCAGCCATTGTGAAATATCCGTATGCCTCAATTTATTCGGATTTTACAAAGCAAAAATTTGGGTTTTTCGATGCTGAAAAAGGCGTTTACGAACGTATTGCCCATATGTTGGGTATTTGTAAATTACCGGATAATCCAAACCGCTATGCCCGACATCCGTTGGTGTATATGGTAGAAGCTGCCGATGATATCTGTTATCAGATTATGGATATTGAAGATGCCCACAAGTTGCGGATACTTACTACGAACGAAACGATAGAGTTGCTGATGGGCTTTTTTGATAGCGAACGACAAAAACGACGCCGTGAAACCATGCTGATGGTTACCGATAAAAATGAGCAAATTGCTTACCTGCGTTCGTCGGTCATCGGATTGTTGATAGAGCAGTGTGCACAGGTGTTTGTAAACAACGAACAAGCGATTCTGGATGGAACATTTACAGGATCGCTCATTAAAAAATTGCCGGCACAAAGCGCAAATGCCTATGCTCTTTGTTCCGAAACGGCATTTGAACGTATTTATCGATCGCCTGAGGTGCTGGATGTGGAGTTGGCGGGTTATAAGATTATCACCACATTGCTTGAACATTTTGTAGATGCGGTTATCAATCCGGATAAAGCATATTCAAAGCAATTGCTTAATCGGATTCCCGAACAATACGAAACAAATGCGCCGGATGTGTATGGCCGATTATTAGCTGTGCTGGATTATATTTCGGGTATGACGGATGTGTATGCACTGGATTTGTACCGAAAAATCACCGGGATTAATATTCCCGGCGTTTAATATATTTTCCGGCTCTTACTGCTTTTTTCTAAAATATTAGTTCAATTGTATTTTTCTTACCACCTTTTAATGGAGTCTTCGACTATTCTGTATTGTAGAACTTCTAATTTTTAACTTTCCCAATCCCTTCGGAAGTTCTAACAATGGGTTGAATGGTTCCATCGGCATTAAAATAAAGGTGTTCGGCACACACATGGCGTTGTTTGCCGCAAGCCGAGTTAATGTCGAGCCATCGGTGGTAAAATAGTATCCATTGACCTTTAAACTGCACAATGGAGTGATGGTTGTTGCCATGCTCCTCGTCCATTATTTTACCCATGTATTTCCATGGACCCTTAGGCGAGTCGGCCATATAATAAGTTAATACACGGTTATGTTCCGGCATTGTAAAATAATATTTCGCATTGCGTTTAAAAACCCAGGGTCCTTCCATAGGCGGTTCGTAGCCTCCCATATCCATTTTAATTAGTTTACCGTTGATGCTGCGCATGTCGTCGTTCATTTCGGCCACCAGATAATCGCCGCCACCGTGAAAATAGACATATGCTTTTCCGTCATCGTCCACAAAAAGACAGGGGTCGTTGGCATACGGTTCGCGCCACAGCGGTCCGCCAATCATATCTTTAAACGGGCCGGTAGGCGAGTTGCTTTCCGCTATTCCTATTCCCATCCATTTGGTACTTTTCGAAGGATTTACACGATCTTTTGTACCTGTGCCCACTGGATAGCAAAAATAGTATTTGCCGTTTTTATAAGCACAGTCGGGTGCCCAGGCATAATTATCGGCCCAGCTAAGCTGTTTTACCGAAAAAATGGCGCCGTGGTCGGTCCAGCTTTTCAAATCGGCCGACGAATATACGTGCCAATCCTTCATCCAGAAGTCTTCCTGACATTCTTCGTCGTGCGAAGTGTATATGTAAATCCGTCCATCATTCCAGACATGTGCCGAGGGGTCGGCTGTACGGATGTTACTGCCAAAGTTTAACGGATTTTGAGCTTTCATGCTCTGGTGGTTAACGGAGATAAAAATAAGTAGAAGAATGAATATTATATGTTTCATCTTTTTAGATATTAAGTATTTAATTATTGATAGATACCTGTTTCTTTCAGCCAACCATCCACAATTGCTGGCCACATTGCTGTAGTACCCGGACTTTTGGTGAGATTAATGTTATGCCCTCCATTCGGAAATATGTGTAGCGAAGCGTTTAGCCCATTTTCGCGCATGGCGCTGTAAAACAACACACTGTTTACCGATGGAACTCCTTTATCGTCGTTGGCGTGCATTAGTAATGCGGGTGGGGTATCTTTTGTGACCAGCAGGTTGGTTGAGAAGCGGTCAATTTCTTGCTTCGTAGCATTTTTACCCAACAAATTCTCACGCGACCCCTTGTGTGCATATGGGTCGGATAGCGTGATAACTGGCGAGAGAAGTATCATAAAATCCGGTCGGTAACTGTGTTTGTATAAACTATCCCTTACTTCGGTATAGTCGGTTGTACTAACGCCGAGCCACGAAGCCAGATGCCCACCGGCGGAAGTGCCAAAAACACCCACCTTGTCGGCTTTGTAATTGTAGGTTGCAGCCAGCGAACGCATTATTTTTAGAGCGCGTTGTCCATCTTGTATGGGCCCCAACTCGGATTTTTTGAGGTCGGGACTTATAGGTAAGCGATATTTGAGAACAAATGCTGTTCCGCCAATGGAATTGATATAACGGGCAATTTGCAACCCACTCACAATGTGAGCCAAACGTGCATACCCACCTCCGGGAATGATAAGTACCGCAAATCCACGGTTTTCTTCTTTCGAAGGAGGATACACATCAATATTGGGATTTCCAACCATATATTGACGTTCGTTGGCAATACTATCCATCATTGGCAGACCATTGCTGTTGGGCATAACAACATTGTTCCATAAATATATTGTTTGTGCTATGCTACTCATTGTGAGTACAATGAATAACATTAAGAAGATTATTTTTTTCATTTACATCTGCGCAATTATTTCAGCCACTTTTTTGCCCATTGCGGATATTTATCCAATACCCGTTGAGGCGAGTTCACATACCAGGCATAGCCACTACGACGTTCAAGGCTTACTTCGGCCAAAGAATACAGAAACTTGCTGTTTCTGTCGCAAAACAGCGGACGGTGGGAGCCCAGCTCGTAGTAGCGAGTCCATATAGGAGATGCAGAAGAGTCGGTTACTGCCACAAGATCGTATTTTACAGTACGGAGTTTTGTTTCTTCGGGTTGAATATCCACTTTTTTCAGGCGGGTGTTGAAAATTTTTGACTTCTCGTACCATTGCACAGCTGCTTTCACAGCACGAATAATTTGTTCGTCAGGATTTTCAATACTCATTAAGTATAAAACTATTTCGGCGCTTTCGCCATTACAGATGGATGGTGGTTCAAATGCACGCGCCCATGTAGGTTGAAGCGTAACTTCGTCGTGTTGCTGACACCATACGGTTAGTTCTCCGTTATCAGTTATCTGGCATTTCAAAAGACAATTCAAACCTTGCTGATAGGATTTTTCGGCCTTCAGTTTTATCTTTTTGCTTAAAAAGGCATATTCAGGTTTGTTGTCAGCAATATCGCGCATCATTTTGAGCACACCCATGTAAGCTCCATCGTTAAAAGTAATGTGTCGGCTGTAACCTTTTTCAAGAGGAAAATACTGCGGCCAACCACCGTTATTGTATTGGGCATTCATGCAAAACCGGATACCTTTTTCCACACCCTTCTTAAATCTTTTTTCTTTGGTTATCGAATATACTTTTGCCAGATAGGCAATGTGAGTATAAGTGGTTGAATTGTCGAATGTGGTATGCGTGTCGGCTTTGGTTTCAATTACTTTTTGTTTTTGTTCCGGTGTCAGAACGGCTTTCATGTCGTAGTTTTTAGGCCATCCGCCGTTGTTGCGCTGAAATAGAAGTACATTGTCGGCAATTTCTACAATCTGATTCAGACTGTAAACAGGCTGATTTGGTACAGGGTCGACAAGGTTTGTTTTATCCTTAATACCATACCAATGATTTACCCCATCCTGAAATTCCTTCATGTCGATGGACGGTAATTTAGAGTTTTGCCCAATAGCCGAAAGTGTAAGCAGGCCAATAGCCAGCGTGAGAAATGATTTTTTCATGGTAATAATTATTTTTCCGGATTCCAGTCGCCCAGAACTGCTTCGCGGGTGTATTTACGGGCTTGTTTCGGGCTGAGTTGTTTGGCCCATTTTACACGTTGAGTAGCAACAGAGCCTTTTCCTTTATTGTTGTATTCGGCATAAAAAGCAGTTTTCTCGTTGGATTCTTTGCCCCAGTTGTGCCAGCCTTTCGGGTGAACTATTTCGGGTAATTCACATTCGATAAAAACGACTTTGGCATAAGGCCGCCAGGGCCGTCCGAGGTAAAAACTACCATTGGGAGCATCGCCGGTTATCTTACAGTTTTTAAAAACAAATCCGTATTTTGTATTTTCGGGGGTGGAGGCAGCGGTTATATAGCCCGACTTTTTGCAAAACAATTCGCAATCTTCGAAATAACAGGTAGAAAATCCGAAAATATAATCCACAGTACCTTCGATATAGCAATTTTTGTAATATTGGCGGCTACGGTCGCCGTGCGGATAAAGTGTGTCCTGAAATCCAAGAAAGCGGTAGTTGCGGAATGAAACCTTGTCGCCATCAATGCGTACAGCCACAGCTTGTCCTACAGGGCCGGCTGAATTTTCGAAAGTAATGTTTTCGGCACTAAAACCATCGGCATACACAAAGAAGGACGAAGAGCCTGATGTACCCACATTTTCACCGAAACGATTTTTGGTTTGAGCATAATCATTGTAAGTGAGAATGGTGGTTTTTGCGTCGTCGGCTACAAAGCTTACATTGGTTTTATTGGCCGGTAAGGTGAGTTTTTCTTTGTAAATGCCCGGTTTGATATAAATAACGGTTCGGTTTGAGCGCATATCGGGTACTGCATTTATGGCTTCCTGTACGGTTGTAAAATCGCCACTTCCATCGGCAGCTACCACAAAATCAGGTTTATGTTGTGCCAGAATAGTGTTTAAAAACAGAATTGATAATAATAAAATGCTTCGGAATCTTTTCATCATTTGCGCTATTGAAATTTACAACTTCAAAACTACACTTTTTTTTTGCATACTTGGTGCGATAAATTGATTTTATTTGGGTAGATATGTGTATTTTGGATATGAAAAAAGGAG
>JBLIZK010000325.1:0-2975 GCA_048859825.1 Paludibacter sp. | reverse complement strand
GTAAAATCACTTACTGGTATGGTGCCCGTTCGAAAAAAGAAATCTTCTACGAAGAGGATTTCCGCAAACTGGAAGCTGAATTCCCTAACTTCACTTTCAACATTGCGCTTAGCGAACCACAACCGGAAGATAACTGGACAGGTATGGTTGGATTTATTCACCAGGTTATTCACGATGAGTATTTGAGCAAACACGATGCTCCTGAAGATATTGAATACTATATGTGCGGTCCCGGCCCGATGGCTAAAGCCGTTGAAAAAATGCTTTGGGATTTGGGTGTACCACGTGAAATGCTTATGTTCGACGATTTTGGTGCTTAATAGCTCCTCTTTCAATAAAAAGAGAACCTCCGGGTTCTCTTTTTTTGTATAAATATCCTATATTTGTAGTCTGGCAAAAAACACTACATCATGAAAGAATACTCATTTGAAGAATTACTTCACAAAGCAGCCTCGTATTGTTCAATTTCGGAACATTGTATTTCGGAAGTAAAGCTTAAACTGAAAGCCTGGGGACTTGAGGATGATAAATCGGATAAAATTATTGACCGCCTTACAAGCGAAGATTTTATCAATGAAAAACGATATTGCATGGCTTTTGTGAAAGATAAATTTCAATTCAACAAATGGGGAAAGATAAAGATTAGTTATGCGCTGCAACAAAAAGGCATCGATAATAAACTCATTACACAAGCACTTAACAGTATCGACGACGGTAAATACGAAGAAATGCTGGGCGACATTCTGAAGTCGAAACTGAAAAACCTCAAATGGGAGTACGAATACGAAAAAATGGGTAAACTATTTAACTTTGCTCAAAGCAGAGGTTTTGAGAGTGCCGTAATCGACCGCGTTATACGTACTCTTAAATAATTTCAAACCACAAAAGACACAAAAACAGTTCTCGCTGTACGGATTAATTCAATGATTTTCTGCCTTTTGTGGTTTAAATACACAATGATTTCAACATTCAAACTCCTCTCCCATTGCCGGAATTTCGCTATTACTGAAACCACTGTCCATTAATTTCTGCCGATAGTCTTTCTGTATATCGTACTCACCATGTACCAAAAACACCTTACGCAACAATTCTTTGTCCTGACAACTTAAAAACTGTATCATTTCGGAATAATCACCGTGACCCGAAAATACATCAATACGCTTAATGCTGGCATTTACCTCATGAATTTCGCCAAAAATGGAAATAAACCGCAGACCGGGCTCCTGTAAACGTGCACCCAGCGATGTAGGCGAACAATATCCGACCATCAGAATCGTATTACGCCAGTTAGATACATTGTTGGCAATGTGATGCTTCACCCTGCCCGCTTCGGCCATTCCTGATGATGAAATAATAATACAGGGCTCTTCGCTATCGTTCGGTGCTTTTGATTCCTCCACATTTTTCACCATCAAAAGCGAATTAAATCCAAACGGGTCCTCGTCGTAACGCATTACTTTACGTACCGATTCGTTCATACACTCAGTGTGCAGCTTAAACACTGCAGTAGCATTTACTGAAAGTGGGCTATCCACATAAACACGTATACCTGGCAATCGTCCTTCGTTGTACAGATTATTTAGCACAAAAACAATTTCCTGTGTACGACCTACCGAGAAAGCTGGAATAATAAGCTTACCCTGATTCTGAACACAGGTATCGTTTACTATCTGCAGCAATTCCTCCACACTTTCCTTTTCGCCTGAGTGCAAACGGTTGCCATAAGTCGATTCGGCAATCAGGTAATCGCACTGAGGAAAAGCAGCCGGAGGCTTTAGTATTTTATTTTGCGTCCGGCCAATATCGCCTGTAAAGGCCAATCGTTTGGTTTGTCCGTTCTCCACAATTTCGAGGTTTACCACAGCACTACCCAACATATGACCTGAGTGCGTAAAAGTTACTTTCAGATTTTTATCAAATGCAAAAGGATGGTCGTAGCCAATCCCAACAAACAGTTTCATGCATTTTTCGGCCTCTACAGTAGTGTATAGCGGATCGACCAGTTTTTGATTCTTCCGGGCTCGCTTTTTATTAAACCACTTTATATCCAGCTCCTGAATATGTGCACTATCGGCCAGCATTACCGAACACAGGTCGCGCGTGGCATTGGTAGTGATAATGGAACCTCTGAATCCAAGTTTATAAGCATAGGGTATCAGACCCGAATGGTCGATATGTGCATGCGAAAGAATTATATAATCCAGTTCGGAAGGGTCCATGCCTAAATTTCGGTTCATGGCATCGGTTTCGAGCCCTTTTCCCTGATACATACCACAATCCAATAGTATTTTTTTACCGGCATCGGTTATTACCAAATGCTTGCTGCCTGTAACCTCTCGGGCTGCGCCCAAAAACTTTATTTTCATACTTTTTTAGTATAGAAGGTTAATAATTTGTTTTCGAAAGTCCAAATCTATGCATTTTTTTTCAAAAAACCGGCAAAAAAAATCTACAATCAAAAATATTGTTATTTTGCAATCTCCACATTGCAAAATAGGATATTTTTTTTATCTTTGCAAAAAATACTATTTCATGGAGTCGTTTTACAGAACCCACAAATACCTCGTTGAAAATGTACAGTCGCCGGTTCGCCGGCAGTTGATGGACGAGATTGACTGGAGTCATCGCCTGATAGGTATAAAGGGCGGCCGCGGAGTAGGAAAAACAACGTTTTTGCTGCAATATGCCAAAGAAAATTTTGGTACTGAACGCAGTTGTTTGTATGTAAACCTCAACAGTTTATATTTCACACAACACAGTATAATTGAATTTGCAGGCGATTTTTGCAAACAGGGTGGTAAAACTTTAATGATTGACCAGACTTTCAAATACGAAAACTGGTCGGAGGAGTTGAAAAAATGCTACGAGCTTTACCCTCAGTTGCACATCATTTTCTCAGGTTCGTCGGTTATGCGACTGATCGAAGACAATACCGACATACAGGATATTGTACAGGTATATAACCTGAGAGGATT
>JBLIZK010000324.1:0-5222 GCA_048859825.1 Paludibacter sp. | reverse complement strand
TGCTGATTATTATGCAGCCGGATACAACAAGTACACCAGTCGTCAGTTTCAGTTCGATACGAAAATTGATTTTGATTTAAGAAAAATACTCAAAGGTCTTTCTTTCAATACTATGTTGGCCATTGACTATGCTACTACTTACAACACTTCGTATAATAATAGTTATAGTATTTATACACCAACCTGGTCGAACTTTAATGGAACTGATGTTATATCTGCTCTGAAAAAAGAAGGCAACGACAAAAAAGATGGCACCCAAAACATTTCGGGAAGTACTAACAGGCAAACAATTGCTTTTTCCGGACAATTTAATTATGTAACCAATATTGACGATGTACATAATTTCTCAGCCGTATTGGTTGCTGCCGGATTTCAACGTACCGAATCGGAAGTTTACCATCGCACTACAAATGCAAACTTAGGGCTACAACTCAGCTATAATTACGCAAACAAATATTTTATAGATTTAGGTGCAGCACAGGTACATTCGGCTCGATTAGCCGAAGGTAATAGAGGTGCATTTTCACCCTCTGCAACAGTGGGTTGGAAAATAGCTAATGAAAGTTTCCTAAGTAAGTCCGATGTGATCAATGATTTAACGATAAGCGCTTCAGCAAGCGAATTAAATACCGATTTAGACATAAGCAATTATTATATGTATGAGTCGAATTATACGCAAGCAAACGGTGCATGGTGGGGCTGGGGCGATGGTACATCTGAGCGTTCAACAAATTCAGTTCGAGGTGAAAACAAAAACCTGAGCTTCATTAAGCGCAAAGAGTTATCAGTAAATGCCCGCACAGCATTGTTTAACAACAGTATTACTGCTGATGCGTCATTCTTTGTAAACTCAATGGAAGGATTAATAATTATTCCATCTACCATTTATCCAAGCTATTTTTCTACAGGCTATCCATCGGCATCGTTTATCCCCTATACAAACATCAATAACAACAAACGTACAGGGTTCGATTTCAATGTAAATTATAACAAAAAAATGGGAGAAGTAGACCTGAACGTTGGAGTATCAGCAACCTATTATACTACTGAAGCAACTAAAAGAGACGAGAACTATCAGTACGCATATCAGAATCGAACCGGAAAGCAAATTGACGGTGTATGGGGGTTAAAAACAGTAGGATTTTTCAACGACCAACAGGATGTTGATAACTCACCAAAACAAAAGTTTGGTGGTACCATTAAACCTGGCGACCTGAAATATGTGGACCAGAATAATGATAATATTATCGATGAAAAAGACGAAGTATATTTAGGACGAGGCGGATGGTATGGTACACCACTTACAGTTGGTGTAAATTTAACCTTAAAGTATAAAAACTTCAGTTTCTTTGCCTTGGGAACAGGAGGATTTGGAGGTGTAGCCATGAAAAACAGTTCATATCACTGGGTATATGGTAATGGAAAATACTCTGAAATAGTGCGTGAACGCTGGACAGAACAAACAAAAGAAACTGCTACTTTTCCACGCCTTACCACACAAACAGGTGCAAATAACTTCAGGAATTCCGATTTCTGGTTATATAAAACCGACCGATTCAATATCGCTAAATTGCAGTTGACTTACGATTTGCCTGAAGAAATACTTGTAAACAGCGTGATTAAAGGTGTATCGGCCTATATAAGTGGTTCAAATCTGTTAACTATTGCAAAAGAAAAAGAGACGATGGAGCTTAGCATTGGTTCGGCACCTCAGACCCGCTTTTATAATGTAGGTGTTAAAGTAGTATTTTAATTAATAAGTAGTAAGTTATGAAAAAAATAATAATATTTTTGGCTCTGTTACCATTTTTGATTTCGTGCGAAGATGTGTTCACCCCCGAAATAGAGAACATCCGCTCGATTGAGGCTATGTATGCTGAACCCACCTATGCCCAAGGCATTCTGGCCAATGCATATATTCTGCTACCGTACTCATCTAATCCGGATACAGATATGGCTACAGATGATGCTGTAACAAATGATAATGCAAGTGCCTATTTAAAAATGGCTACGGGGTCATGGACATCAAGCAACGACCCTATGTCGCAATGGCAGGCTCGTAAAAATGCCATCCAGTACCTGAATATCTTTATCGACAATGTAGATAAAGTAACTTGGGCTAAAGATGAGAAAATAAAAATCATGTACAACGACCGCTTAAAAGGTGAAGCATATGCCCTCAGAGCACTTCAAATGTATTACCTGCTTATGGCTCATGGAGGTTGGACAGCTGATGGTCAATTGTTGGGTGTACCTATTGTCACTAAGCCAGAAACTGCTAATTCTGACTTTAATCTTCCGCGAAATACATTTCAGGAATGCGTAGAGCAGATTATGAGTGATGCTAACACTGCGCTTGGTCTACTTCCTCTTGATTTTGAAGACATTTCCGATTCAAACATACCGGCCAAATACCAAACAATTGGTGTTACAAATGCCAGCGATTACAATCGGGTAAATGGTAAAATCATGAAGGGGCGTATTACTGCCCGAATTGTGGAAGCTATCAAGGCTCAGGTAGCTCTGTTAGCTGCAAGTCCGGCATACAGTGCAGGTACCAATGTAAATTGGGAAACTGCAGCCGATTATGCTGCTGTAGTACTTGACCGAATTAACGGAGTAAGTGGATTAGCTCCATCAGGCGCTACATGGTATGCAAATACAGCTGAAATAAATGGTTTATCAGCCGGCGCTAATCCGGCCGAAATAATCTGGAGAGGTGGAATAGGGCAAAGCAATACACTGGAAACTAATAATTTTCCACCATCTCTTTATGGTAGTGGGAGGGTAAACCCAACACAGAATCTGGTAGACGCTTTCCCTGCATCAAACGGATTTCCAATTACTGAAAGTTTTAGTGGATACCAATCAAATAATCCGTATCAAAACAGAGATCCACGCTTAACAAAATATATCCTGGTAAACGGCGGCAAGCAGGGTCCTAACAACTCCGTAATCACAACTGCTGCATATAGTACAAATAAGGATGGTATCAATAAAGACAATGGGCTATCGACCCGTACAGGTTACTATTTGCTTAAACTGTTACGCCCCGATTGTAATCCGAATCCGCAGTACAAAACTGAGCAAAAGCACTATACAGCATATATCAGATATACTGAAATATTCTTGAATTATGCCGAAGCTGCCAACGAAGCCTGGGGACCATTAGGTACCGGAACACACACTTACAGTGCTTACGATGTGATTAAAGCAATACGTTTGCGTGCAGGCATATCAAATGGCGACGCCTATCTTGAAAGCATAAAGAGCGATAAAGATAAAATGCGTGAACTCATCAGAAACGAACGTCGTATTGAACTTTGTTTCGAGAATAAACGGTTTTGGGATTTACGTCGTTGGAAAGCTGGTTTGGTTGAGCCTGCTAAAGGAATGCTTATTGACAAACAAACGGATGGTTCAACTAGTTACACCCCTATTGAAGTTGAGATACGTGATTATAAAGATTATATGAATTACGGTCCGATTCCATATAGCGAAATTCGCAAATGGAGTAAATTAACTCAAAATGCAGGCTGGTAATTAATTACCCGATTAACAATTTAAAATTATTTGAAAATGAAACAGTTAAAATTTATATCTATACTTTGTGCAGGTATTATCATGCTTCTACTTAGCTCATGTCAGAATCAGGAAGTTGAATTCCCTGACTTTAAGTATAGCACTGTATACTTTGCTTATCAATACCCGGTACGTACAATTGTATTGGGCGAGGACGTATATGATAATAGTCTGGACAATGAACATAAATGTAAAATTTATGCAACCATGGGTGGTGTTTATGAAAACAAAAAGAAAATCAATATCGATTTTGTGGTCGACAATACTCTGTGCGAAAAATTACATTATGCCAACGGTTCAGATGTAATACCAATGCCATCAGCATACTACAGTTTAGGTAGTGGCGTTATTTCGCTCGACAAGAAACTTATGGGAGCTGTTGATGTACAACTAACCGATGCTTTTTTTGCCGACCCAAAGGCCATAGAGAATACCTATGTAATTCCGCTGCGTATGACAAAAGTAACAAACGCCGACTCTATACTTTCCGGCATTCCAAAAGTGAGCAACGCACCCAGAACCAACTCGGCATATTGGGATATTTTGCCTAAAGATTATGTGCTTTATTGTGTAAAATTCATAAATCCATGGCATGCAAATTACCTTCGCAGGGGCAAAGATGTGATTACAGAGGGAGCTAATAGTACTACTAAAGTTCGTCACAGTCAGTATGTGGAAAACGATGAGATTTCAAGTCTGAAAACAGTATCGCTAACATCGGTAGACTTTCCTGTAACTGTAGTGAACGAAACTGGTGTGAATACTACATGCACTTTAGCATTGAGCTTTAATAATCAGGGAGTTTGTTCAGTGAGTTCGAAAACCAGTGGATTTACAGCCTCAGGAAATGGAACTTTTGTAAAGGATGGTGAGAAAAAAAGCTGGGGTAATAAAGATAGAGATGCCATTTACCTGGACTACTCCATCAGTATGACAGGAGGAAAAACTTACGTCACAAAAGATACTCTCGTAGTACGCGACAGAGGTGTGAAAATGGAAACATTTACACCTTCGTATATTCAATAATTATAAAATATAATTAAAATGAAACATAGAAATATATTCCTATTTGCGGCAGTCACATCGATGTTATTGACATCTTGTGCCGATAATAGTCAACTGGAATTTTCGGTAGAGAAACCGGCAAGTATTTCGCAACTGGAGTACCTGAACGAATACAACACACTGAAAACTTATGTTGACAGAACTGCTAATCCGAATTTCAAATTAGGTGCAGGTGTATCCGTATCCGACTTTAGTGTAACCGGGGCAGCAAGCAGGTTAGTTCAAACAAACTTTGATGAAGTAACTGCCGGATACGAAATGAAACATGGAGCCATTGTAAAAGACAATGGTACCATGGATTTTGAAAATGTAACTGCATTTTTGGCAAACACAAAAAAAGCAGGGTTAACCGTTTATGGTCATACACTTTGCTGGCATGCCAATCAAAATGCCAAGTATCTGAACAGTTTAATTGTCCCAACAGTAGTGCCCGGTGCCGGTAGCCCACGATGGGAAGTGGTGACTGAGCAAAACTTTGAAACTGCCGATGCATCAAACTACACTTATAATGCTAATGCACAAACATCGTTTACTGCAGCGGGCGAAGGTAAAGACGGTACCGGCAGAGCTTTGAA
>JBLIZK010000323.1:0-4214 GCA_048859825.1 Paludibacter sp. | reverse complement strand
TAAAATGAATAACATATCGGAATCGTCTTCGAACCCCCATGTGGGGGGCAGGGGGGCTCATCCTTGCTTCGATAAAGAAGCCAAACACAGCAATGCCCGCGTGCATTTACCGGTAGCTCCAAAGTGTAATATACAGTGTGGATACTGCAACCGTAAATTCGATTGTGTGAACGAAAGTCGTCCGGGCGTAACTTCGTCGGTACTGAAACCCTTTCAGGCTGTGGAATACCTGAAGGAACTTGACAAACGCCTCGACAACCTGGTGGTAATTGGCATTGCCGGTCCGGGCGATCCTTTTGCCAATCCACAGGAAACACTGGACACCATGCGTCGTGCCAAAGCTGAATTTCCTGAAAAAATCTTTTGCCTCTCGACCAATGGGTTGGATTTGGAACCATACATCGACGAAATTGCGGAATTAGGAGTTACGCACGTAACCATTACCATAAATGCAGTTGACCCTACCATTACTGCGAAAGTATATAAATGGGTACGTTACAACAAAAAAGTGTATCGCGGGCTCGAAGGTGCAACTATACTGATGGAACGTCAGTTAGCTTGTATTCCCAAACTGAAAGCTGCCGGTATTACCGTTAAAATCAATTCCATAGTAATTCCCGGCATTAACGAAGATCATATACCTGAGGTGGCAAAAAAATGCGCCGAACTGGGAGCCGATGTTATCAACTGTATACCGCTAATTCCGACAGCCGAAACAGAATTTGCCGACCTGATAGAACCCGATGCAAAAATGGTATTTAAAGTGCGTACATTGGCTTCGGAGCATTTACCCATTATGAGCCACTGCGCCCGCTGCAGGGCCGATGCTGCCGGATTGCTGGGAAAAGACCTGAGCGATACACATGTATTGCTGAAAGAATATTCCACCCGTCTTGAACTGGACGATGAACGCCCTTATGTAGCCGTGGCCACCAACGAAGGATTGCTTGTGAACCAACACCTTGGCGAAGCAGCGCAGGTACACATTTATCGCCAGACTCCAAACGGATTTAAATTTGTTGAAACGCGCGAAACACCGGCTCCGGGTGGTGGCGACCGTCGATGGTTAGACTTAGCCCGCCTGCTGGTTGACTGTAGGGCCATTTTGGTAAGTGGTGCCGGCGAAAATCCCAAATCGATGCTCGAAGCATGTAAAGTGCATGTAGTGGAAATGACCGGGCTCATTGACGAAGGTCTGGAAGGGATATATAACAACAAAGTGATACGCTCCATTGCCAAACCCGACGCCTTTAAATGCGGTAGCGGATGCAAAGGAAATGCACAGGGATGTGGGTAAGATGCCCCCTAAATCCCCCATGGGGGACTTAAAGAGCGTAGTATTTGACAAATATAATTTTATAAACTTGGTCCTAAAAGTCCCCCATGGGGGATTTAGGGGGCTGCAATTATTAATAAAATGAAAACACCTCAGTACATGATTTTGGTATGTAACTCGTACCGTGTAGCAGGCGATGCTCAGGGAGCATGCAACAAAAAGGAGCCACATCTATGCTTCAGTACATTTCGGAAGAAGCTGCCGACCGTGGATTGGATGTAGTAGTAACCACCACAGCTTGTCTGAACGTATGTTCACAGGGTCCGGTTATGGTTATTCAACCATGCAACTATTGGTATGGCGGCGTAACCGGCGAAGCAGTAATCGATGAAATTCTCGACGCACTCGAAGAAGGCGAATTGTGCGAGAAGTACTCGATAGCAGACTAAAAAACGGCCCCCTAAATCCCCCACAGGGGGACTTTAAGACCTCAGTTAAGTAAATTAATAGTTGGAATATTTAAAACATGTAATAAATATGAGCACAAATAAGAATGAGAAAATAAGTCCCCCTGTGGGGGATATAGGGGGCTTTCCTTATTTTATTGACACAACATTACGCGATGGCGAACAGGCGCCGGGTGTGGTTTTTGGGTTGGCTGAAAAAATACGGATAGCACAAATGCTCGACGAGATTGGTATTCCGGAAATTGAAATAGGCACACCTGCTATGGGCGAAAAAGAAATAAGCGATATACGTACCATTTGCGGGCAGGGATTCGGGTTTAAAACACTTGCCTGGTGCCGTGGTTCGAAGCTTGACTTGCTCAGCGCCGAGAAAACGGGCACCAATGGTGTTCACTTTTCGTTCCCGGTATCGCCCATTATGATGGACAATATGGAGCGTACGCCCGGCATGGTTTTGTCGCAGATGCAGGAACTGATAGGAATAGCATCGCAAAACTTCGAATATGTTACAATTGGAGCACTGGATGCTTCGAGAGCCAATATATCGTTTCTGCGCGAATTTGTAGCAGCAGCTGCATCGTTCGGAGCCTCGCGTGTGCGACTGGCCGACACAGTAGGTGTACTTAACCCGATTAGCACTTTTGATACTGTGAGTGCTATACGCAAAGCCGAGAAAAATATTGCATTGGAAATACATGCTCACAACGACCTTGGCATGGCTACTGCCAATACTATTGCTGCTTATATGGCTGGCGCAAACTGTCTGAGTACTACGGTGAACGGATTGGGCGAAAGGGCAGGTAATGCGGCAATGGAGGAAGTGGCCATGGCACTCGAAATGAGTGCTTGCGTAAGTTGCGGACTGCATACCGAAAAGTTTAACGGAATTAGCGCTTATGTACAACAGGTTTCGAACAGAGTGATAAGCGACAGCAAACCCATTACAGGCAAAATGGTATTTACACACGAAAGTGGCATACATACCAGCAGCCTGAAAAAAGACAGAAAAAGCTATCAGCTTATTGAAGCAGCTAGTGTGGGAAGAACCGACGAGGAATTTGTGATAGGGAAACACAGTGGCAAAGCCACATTAGAGCATTATATGAACGAGGCTCACTTGTTTTATGACGAAGATTTTAGTTTTGAATTGCTCAAAACAGTCAAAGAAAGTTCGGAAAAACTACGCAGAGCATTGTCGAAAAAAGAGTTTTTTGAATTGTATTCGAAACTTTACACCCGCACCATTAATTATTCGTTGTGGATAGAACCGTAACGGGAAAAAGAGTTTTCAGTGAGCAGTTTACAGTAAAAGTAAATAAGACAGAAGGGTTAAAAAGAGTTAGCCATGGGTATAACCGTGGTGTTAATATGAATTTTGGAGAGATGGAAACAACAATAGACAGAACAGCAATTATTCCGGAACCTGAAATGCTGGATCAGGCAAAATCGTGTTTAGCATATGCCAATGGTTATTTCGCGACATTTAGCAAAAGTGTAGCCAAAGAAAATGCCCGTTTTGGAGCCGATTTACTTTATCAGATGGCCATATTGAGTGTGGAAAAATACTTTGTGGCATTACTGGCACGCTACGACTGGAATGCATCGCACCATATGCCGGTGGCATTGTTTAAGGAAGCGCTAATGTTTGAGCCCGACCTGCCCGACAGTATGAAACAAACCTGTATACTGGTGGGCAAATTTGAAGCTATTTGCTCAATTGATGGCTTTGGCTACCGTCAGCCATCACCCGATGACCTGAAAGCGATGAGCGAAGGCATTAAAGCAATTAAAGAATTGGTAGAAAAACGGATAGAGGAAGTTAAGAGTATTGAGTTATGAGTATTGAGTTGTGAGAGTTGTGAATATTCTTCTTACTCAGAACTCATAACTCAACACTCAGAACTACCAACCCGAAACTCATCAGTAATAAAGTATGGAAAAGACATTAATTATATTAAAACCCTGCGCGATACGGCGCGATTTGATAGGCGAAATTATTCATCGGTTTGAGATGAAAGGAATGCAGCTGTGTGGTATAAAAATGATGCAGCTTGATGATGCAATTCTGAACGAGCATTATGCTCACCTGGCCGACAGACCTTATTTTCAGAGAATAAAAAACTCTATGATGAAAACTCCTGTAATTGTAAGTGTATGGAAAGGAGTGGATATTGTGGAAATTGCGCATCATATGGCGGGTGCTACTAACGGACGTGAGGCGGCACAGGGAACTATACGGGGTGATTACAGTGTGAGCATTCAGGAAAATATTGTACATACTTCGGATACAGTGGAAAATGCCAAAACGGAAATTGCCCGCTTTTTTCGTCCGGAAGAGGTATTTGATTTTAAACAATTAAGTAACTCGGTGCTTTATGCCGAAAATGAAATTTAAGAAAAACTACAATTTTATGGATGCAAGCCCCCTTTATCCGCTCGAAAAAGTCAGGTTCATTATAAAGGATGCCTGT
>JBLIZK010000322.1:0-2367 GCA_048859825.1 Paludibacter sp. | reverse complement strand
TTGCTGACCCGGATATAATTTATTCTAACAAAACAGGAAAATACTATATTTATCCTACTTCTGATGGGTACGATGGTTGGTCGGGCACTTATTTCAAAGTATTTTCGTCGCCCGATTTGCTAAACTGGACCGACGAAGGTAAAATTATTTCGCTGGGCGAAAATGTACAATGGGCCAACCGCAATGCATGGGCGCCCTGTATTGTGGAAAAGAAAATCGACGGACAGTACAAATACTTTTATTATTTTACAGCAGCTCAGAAAATCGGTGTCGCTGTATCCGACAATCCCACTGGGCCTTTTGTGGATCTTGGCAAACCGCTTATTGCCGATCGCCCCGAAGGTGTAAACCGCGGTCAGGTAATCGATCCGGACGTATTTACCGATCCTGTGTCGGGCAAAACATATCTTTACTGGGGCAATGGTTTTCTGGCCGGCGCCGAACTGAACGACGACATGATGTCCATCAAACAGGAGACAGTAAAAGTGTTCAATATTCACGGAAGTTTCCGCGAAGGAGCGCATGTGCTTTACCGAAACGGACAGTATTATATGATGTGGTCGATCGACGATACCCGCAGTCCGAATTACAGCGTGGGTTACGGACTTATGTCTTCGCCCCTTGACGATGTAAAAGTGCCTCAGAACTATGTGGTGCTTCGTAAGGACGAGAAGCTGGGCATTTATGGCACTGGTCACCACAGTACTATTCAGATTCCGGGTAAAGATGAGTTTTATATTGTGTATCACCGTTTCAATTACCCAAAAGGTATCGAAATGGGAGGGTCGGCAGGCTTTCACCGCGAAGTGTGTATCGATAAATTAGAATTTGGCCCCGACGGCGCTATGCTACCCGTGGTTCCTACGCACAAAGGAATTCAGGCTGTAAAATAACAGTTTGGAATGAGTATTATTCAAAACCGGCTTCCCTGATGGGGAGTCGGTTTTTTGTTAAGTTTTTTTGTTCTGGATATATATGTACGAATGTTTGCTATTTTCTGACACGATTTTGCTAACCCAAATCACTCCTTCAGGCTGCTAAATGTTGGTGGCTTGATTCTTCATTTCATTCTCAACCTTATTGAACGTATTTTCAACCTTCGCTGTAATGGCATTTTATATTTTTGTGTGGTCTGAAATTTTTTGAAAATAAGTAATCGATAATTATTGTTGATATGTTTTCACCACATAGTACACAGTAGTTTTGAAAACATCAGAAAAGACTAAGAACACATAGTATTATCCCGAATGTTGGGATAATTTCTGAGCGATAAAAGTATCGTCAGATACTTTTACTATGTGAACTAAGTCTTTATCTTAAATAATTTCTATGTGTTCTATTGTGTTAGAAACATATAATTAAATATTGCAACGAACGTACATTAATTTAAAAGGTATAAAATGAAGATGTTTAAACGTGGGCTTGTGTTGTGTATGTTTGCCCTTATGAGTGCTGCTATGGTGGCGCAGGAAAAAGAGTATATTGTAAACGGAGCCGAATGGTTAGACACCCGGGGCAATGTGATTAATGCACACGGGGGCGGAATGCTCAAAGTGGGTGAGTATTATTACTGGATTGGCGAAAACCGTCGCGATGGTGTGTTTGTGTCGTGCTACCGTTCGAAAGACCTTGTGAACTGGGAGTTTAGGGGGCATTTGCTTACGCGCGATTCGCATGCTGAGTTGGACAAGGCCAATATTGAGCGCCCCAAGGTAGTTTACAATAAGAAAACCGGAAAGTATGTGATGTGGATGCATTATGAGTATGGCGGTAACTACGACAAAGCGCGTGCTGCTGTGGCCTGGTCCGACGATATTGAGAAACCTTTTACTTATGTGAAAAGTTTTCGTCCTTTCGATAATATGTCGCGCGACTGCACGCTTTACCGCGACAGCGATGGCACTGCCTATTTTCTTTCGGCTGCCCGCGAAAACTACGATCTTATTCTCTATAAACTCACCGACGATTATCTCGATGTAAAAGAACAACTACTCACGCTCTGGCCTGGTGGTCACCGCGAAGCGCCTGCCATTGTGAAACGCGGAAAATATTATTTTCTGATGACTTCGGGTTGCACAGGCTGGGCTCCGAATCAGGGTAAATATGCTTATGCGAAATCGCTTACAGGTCCGTGGTCGGAACTCAAAAACATTGGCGATAATGTTACTTTCGATACACAATCGACTTTTATTGTGCCTGTGGAAGGGAAAAAGCAAACCTCATATCTTTACATAGGCGATCGTTGGGATGGTCGTCGGTACTTCAATTCAAAGTACATTTTCTTCCCGCTTTCGTTCCCCAACGACACCACTATGGAACTACACAATGTGGAGAAAGTAAAGATTGATGTAAAGGCAGGAAAAATCA
>JBLIZK010000321.1:0-13818 GCA_048859825.1 Paludibacter sp. | reverse complement strand
AGTCCGCTCACATCATAACTCAGCACATTTGCCGTAGTGACCGGATAGCCGGATACCGGCACTTCTGTAACCGTTCCACCTAAAGTAGAAATTGTTACTCGGTCCACCAATACGCGGGCTCCTTTGGCTGCCGAAAGTGTTATTTTCGAACTAGCAGTTTGCACAGGAATCTGCACGGAATATGTATCATAAGTAGCAGTTGTTTTCCAACCGGCCAATGCATTCCCGTCAACAGTGGCTGTTAAAGTAGCTCCGGCGTCACTATCGTATTGTTTTGCGAGCACTGATAAAGTCATTGGTTTTGTTATGTTTAAAGCTGGCGTTGTAACCGAGCCATTATATTTACCTGAAGCTAAACGAATAATTGAATTCCCCTCTGCAGCAGCATATGGCACATTGCTCCATGTAGATGGTATTCCACTTGTAAAATCTTCATCAAGTAAATTTACTGAGGCTCCACCACCTGTAGTTGTCTTGGAAAACACTTCCAGTTTGTAACCATTTACAGCATAAGCCGAGGTAGTCCAGTTAGCCGTAAAACCGGTAGAACTCACGTTAGTTGCGGGGAGGGCCATAAACGCATCGGTAGCAGTGGCAGTTAAAGGTACCGAATAAGCTGTTATACCACCACCACTCAATTGTAAACTAGCCGTATGAGCGCCCAGAGAATTGGCCGAGTAGGTTATTTCTACATTATAACCCGCTTCAGCATCCGTTTTCGAAACAGAACTTACATTCAGGCTAAATAAATTTGCATTTGTCCCCGTCAAAGAAAGACTGATGCTTCCGGTAAGATTAGCCCCTTTCACCAAAACATTTAATTTTTTAGTATACTGATAGGCCACATTGCCAAATTCAGTAGCAATGCCATTAGCCGGCGATGTTAAATACGGACTATTCGTATTTGTTTGCGACCATGGCTGACCAACCGAAGTCCCCCATACATATTCAGCCAAATTCGGAAAATCAATGTATGGATTACGGTTATTCTGGTATCCGTAAATTACATCATTTCTATCTATTTCTTTTTGACTTACAGGGTCAAGACGATGCCAAGCGAGCATCAGATTAATAAACCATGTTTTATATGCCGGATACGCATTACCTGCCAATATTTCGTCGGCGGTACCGTTATTCACCCAGCTGGCAATTTTTGACTCGTAGCGCGTGGCTACATAAAAATACATCCGCGCAAAATCTCCCTTATAAGCATCTATAGGTTCAAACACTGTTCCGGAGTATCCGGTGGAAGCATCGGAGCTACCTAACTTACTCCCATTGGTCGAAGTCCAGCTTACAGAGCCCACCTTTCCGTGCGGAAAACTACCCCTTCGGTTATTTACATACCCATCAGTTGGAATCAAATGATGTGCATCGGAGCGTTGAGGCGACGCCTCTCCTAACCAGGAGTCGCAAAATGTATGCTCACGATTGTAACAATCACCTTCACTATTATAAGTACCACACTGACCCGAAGTGGTTGAATAATAATAACTCGCCGTACCATCGGCTTTCACCGAATACATATCCCAGATTTTCCCATTAGGCAACACATCGCTGGTTTTGTATACATCATACAAGCCATCGTAACCTACATCGTTGTAATTTGCTGAAACTATAGTAGCCAGAGATGCTTTAAGCGCTGCTCCGGTTTTACCTTCGGCTGAATTGTAATAACCTGAAGGAACAGTTGCATGCAGAGTAGCCACAAGCACCAGCGACAGGTATAAAAGGAAAGTCTTTTGCATATTGATATAATAATTTAACTGGGGATGCAAAATTAAGCATTAATTACTTTCTATTGTTTCAAAACGATTAAATAATTGCACAAAATCGTATATTTATATTTTTCTATATCATATTTCAGGGTGGAAATAGAACAATAATATCTATTTATTGTATTTTTTATGTTTTACAACATGTTTTCAAAGTATAAATACAAGCAATAATGCGTTAAATGTAATACTTTTGTCTTATTTACGTTTTTTTCGTTTGTCATTGTTTTACTACTACTTATAAATACACAATTAAAATTACAATGTTAAATATTCACTTTCAGAACAAATCTCCAGTCAAAAAGCTTGGATTATATGTTATAAAACATGTATTTTTGCATTGTCAAACAAAACGAAAATGTTATGACAAGGCTACCGCAGAAGAAGTAACCTAAAGTAAAAGATTGTGTTTAATTTTTTTAAAAGAAAAAAGGTATGAAAAAGATTGTATTATCAGCATTATTAATGCTAGCGGTTTGCGGAAGTGCATTTGCACATGAAATGGAATTAAATGATTACAAAGTATTTGGCAAACTCAACAACGAGACAACATTACGTTCACTGGTGCGTTACTTAAACGCCGATGAAGAACAACATGGCCAGTTGAAGTATATCTTCCAATTAACCGAACGCAAAGTAAACTCCGCAGTTGAAAAAGGCGATGAAGTATCGGCAGAAAATGCAATGTTCTTTAATCTGGGTAACGCTAAGAGCGTTCTTAGCCCGGAACAATACCGCAAATATCTGTTAGTAGTAAACCTAACAGTTGCCGGAAAAGAAGAACTGCGTGTGGCAGAGAATTAATTCGAGTAGGAAACAGTATTAAAAGAGGATGGCATCAGTCATCCTCTTTTTTTTGTTAAATGTATTAAATACACTTTATTTGTTAACTATGATTTGTATCTTTGCTTATTGCAAACACAAAAATAAATTATACCAATGAAAAACACAATTTACATGCTATTGGTTGTAGCATTAATGGGCTCCTGCTCAAAATCAACTCTCAGCACTATCCAAAAAGAGAAATTCGACACCACAGTCGACGGAAAATCCATCAGTCTTTATCAGCTTACCAACAAAAACGGCCTGGAGATGCAGGTCACTAATTTTGGTGCCCGTATTGTAACACTGTTTACTCCCGACAAAAACGGTAAATTCGAAGACATTGTTTTAGGATACGACAATATTGATAAATACCTGAACAACGATGGTGAACGCTTTTTGGGTGCTGCTATTGGCCGCTATGGAAACCGCATTGCAAAAGGTCAGTTCACTATTGACAGTACCATCTACCAGCTTTCGACCTCTAATAACGGTCAAAGTCTGCATGGCGGCGACAAGGGCTACGATATGGTAATCTGGAATGTAGACTCGGTAACACCCAATGCCATTTACTTCTCTTATTTATCAAAAGATGGCGAAGAAGGCTATCCGGGCAATCTGGATATTAAAATGAGCTATACACTTACCGACGATAACGAATTAAAAATAGTATACTCGGCCACTACCGATAAAAAAACACCGGTAAATCTCACCAACCATTCCTACTTCAACCTAAAAGGCGAAGGAGTAGGAAGCATAAACGACCATATTCTGTATATTAACTCCGACAAATACACTCCGGTTGATTCAGTTCTGATTCCCACGGGCGAAATTGCTGCTGTAGACTCTACTCCTTTCGATTTCCGTACACCAATTGAAATCGGGAAACGTGTCGATGCAAATCACCCGCAATTAATTATGGGCAAAGGCTATGACCACAACTGGATTTTAAACCGTAAAACAGCGAACGAACTGGAACTGGCCGCAACGGTATACGAACCAACTACAGGCCGTTTTCTGGAAGTGTTCACTACCGAGCCGGCCATTCAGTTTTATGGAGGCAACTTTTTTACAGGCAAACCTGTAGGCAAATACGGCCGCACGCACGATTTCCGCGGCTCATTAGCACTCGAAACTCAACATTATCCGGATTCGCCCAACCACCCCAACTTCCCATCGACCATACTTGAACCCGGTCAAACATATGCACACACTTGCGTGTACAAGTTTAGCGTGAAGTAAATACTGAGGAATGACAACAATAAAAAAGCAGCATAAATAATTATGTTGCTTTTTTATTTCTGCTTAATATCATTCAACTCCACCAATTTATTTACAATGGCGTATATGGTAAGGCCGGCGGTGGAATGAATTTCGAGTTTGCGGGCTATATTGCGGCGGTGGGTGATAACCGTGTGTGCGGATAAAAACAGATTATTGGCGATTTCTTTGTTGGTCATGCCTTTTACTACACCTATAATAATATCTTTTTCGCGCGGACTAAGCAGTTGAGCCTCCTCGCCTTCGTCGGCAATGCTGGCTTCAAAAACAATATCGAGCTTTTTACGGATGCTCTCTTGGTCGTCGTAAATATTGAGCACATTCGCGTAACAGGATGTAATACGCTCATCGGTTGCTCCGGTAACAAATGCAAAAAAGTGAAGCGATTCCAGTCCGTTTTCATTTTTTATTTTTTCAATGTCGATATTTCCCCAATAGGTTGGATTGATTATCACCAAATCAGGACGTTGCGTTTTTATACCCGCCAAAAGAAATTCGGGCGAAACAACTTCGAACGAATGTACATGATAACCCTGAATACGTTTAAGCATAACCGATAACCCACTGCGAACAATGGGCGATGGGTCAACAATAGCCACTTTTAAAGTAGATTCGGACATGTACTAATTATTTTTAAGCAATTTATTCTCCACAACTTCCACCAATGGTACTAAAAAGAAATCTTCCACCATATTATGTGTGGCCAAATCACGCTCACAGGCTAAAAGTTCAAAAAGAATTTCGTTTAACTTATAATTAACGCTTCCTGCCGGGTGGTATTTTATCAGAATGCTTTTTAGCTCAATAATCTTAGAGTCAACATCGGTATGATGCTCTTCAAAGTCGGCGATACGATATCCGGGTGCTTTTACACCATTGCGCAATTGCAATACATACGGAAAAACTGTACGATCCTCGTATTCCATGTGCTTTTTCACTTCCTCCACGTATTCATCGAAAAACTTAAGCAACACTACCCGGTACGAATGATTTACATCGTCGGCCGATACGATTTCATATAATCTTTCCCTGATTGCCGGAAGCTTATAACTCAAAAAATACGAATGTGCATTTTTCAAAAAGTTCACTACCGTTTCGAGCGATATATTTTCGGGAGATTCGTTTATTTCCACACTTTCTTCAGCCAGAAAATTTACCACTGCCAAAAAAGTAGCCGTGTCAATTTTATTGGCCACACATACTTCTCCAACCGATTTCTCGCCAAAGCCAAGTGCAATCCCGAAACGGGTAAGCGTTGATAAAAGCTGAGGGTCGTTGTTAATCAAATCGGCCATCCGGGTGCGGAGTGTATACTTGTGGTGCATAAACTAAAATATTGGGTTCGTATAACAAATGTAACAGTATTTACAATACCATAAAATACCCATGTTTAGGTATTTTTCAAAAATCATACTGAATATTAGATTTTTAAATCCGGCAATATTCTGTATTTTTGTATGAGAATTAAAAATTCATTGGCATTATTTGAACGTTTTACATTCTGATATGTTCAATATTTAACCAATAAACTATCGTAATGATCCTTACAAAACTATACAACGAGTTTTTTCACAGTGAAAAAACGGCCGGAATAATACTCATTTTCGCCACGCTAACATCCATTTTTTTAGCCAATTCATCATTGCACGACAGCTATTTAGCTTTTTGGAATATCGAAATCGGTCATCACTCCCTGGTGCATTGGATCAACGATGGACTTATGGCCCTCTTTTTCCTTTTAATAGGGCTTGAACTTGAGAGGGAAATCTACGAGGGCGAGCTTTCGAATCTGAAAAAAGCATCGCTACCCATAGCTGCAGCCGTTGGAGGAATGATTATTCCGGCAACGATATTTGTACTGATTAACAGCGGATTGCCAACAATTGATGGAGCGGGTATACCCATGGCTACCGACATTGCATTTGCCATAGGTATTTTATCACTTTTAGGCAACAGAGTGCCTGCCTCATTAAAGATATTCCTGACTGCATTGGCAGTTATCGACGATTTGGGAGCAATTGTAGTAATAGCGCTTTTCTACACAAAAACCATTTCGGCCACTTACCTATTTGGTGCACTAACTGTATACGCTTTACTCATTATACTCAACCGCTTAAAAGTATGTGTGCTTTGGCCATACCTGATTGGGGGAATTATCATGTGGTATCTGATGTTGAATTCAGGTGTACACGCCACTATTACTGGTGTACTGTTAGCATTTGCTATACCTTTTGGCAAATCTAAAGAACGATCCCCGTCATTCTTTTTACAGCATTTACTACACAAACCTGTGGCCTTTTTTATTCTTCCGGTGTTTGCGCTCGCCAATACAGGCATTAGCATTGCCAGCGACTGGGGTCAGAACCTGTTATCGGCTGGTAGTTTAGGTATTATTCTCGGACTGGTTATAGGCAAACCTTTAGGAATCGTATTTTTTTCGTATCTTGCGGTCAAATTAAATGTGTCGGCCTTACCTGAAAAAGTCAACTGGAAAATAATTAGCGCTACCGGTTTTCTGGCAGGAATTGGATTTACTATGTCTATTTTCATTACATTGCTTGCGTACACCGACGAAGCAATTATTGTCAATTCAAAAATGGCAATTCTTATAGGTTCATTCATTGCCGGATTAGTAGGATTTTTACTGTTAAGCCTGTTCCTGAAACACAACAAAGCAGCAAAATAGCTTTTCTGAGAGTCCACCGACACAGATTTTGTAACTACAATAGTCTATGCATCGAAAAATCATTCCAGCGATTATGCTGGTAATTTGCAGCAGTGTACTCTCACAGCTCAAAATAAACGAAATAATGCCAAAAAACGTATCGGCCGTTTGGGACGATGCATACAACTACAGCATGTGGGTGGAACTGTACAACACATCGCCTACTGCCGGCTACTCACAAGCATTGTATTATTTAACCGACAATTTAAGTGAACCTCAAAAATGGAAACCCGTTTACAAAATAGTACCGGCCAAAGGCTATACGGTACTTTGGTTTGAACACGACAATATCTTTGGCCATGCCAATTTTAAGCTGGAACCCGATGGAGGGAAATTATACCTGGTAAACGAGCAGAAAACAGCTGTCGATAGCGTGATATATCCGGCACAATACCGCAATGTATCATACGGCAGAGTTACTGACGGAGCTGACAGATGGGTGTTTTTTGAACAAAGCAGCCCGGGCACCACCAACAACAACAAGAAAAATACGCCAATACAGTGTGAAAAGCCCACGTTGACTTTAAATCCGGGTTTTTACAGTTCAGCGCAGCAGGTTGGATTCAATACAATTATATCTACCGACACCATTTATTACAGCACTGACGGTTCGGAACCCCAACGCACCCATTTCAGATACATACCCGGAAGCAAAATATCACTCACTAAAACAACTGTCGTAAGAGCCCGTATTTTCTCTGGCACAAAACTGCCCGGCGATATTACTACAGGCACCTATTTCATCAATGAACGTAATTTTAGTTTGCCCGTAGTGTCAATATCAACCACACCGGCTAATTTATCCGATAATACGATAGGAATTTACGTGCAGGGCACCAATGGTATTACCGGAAACGGCATGGATACACCGGCTAACTGGAATCAGGATTGGGACAGGCCCGTAAACTTCGAACTGTTCGATAGGAATAAAACGCAACAATTAAGTCAGGAAGTGGATGTAAATATTGCAGGTGGGTGGACCCGAATGAATGGTCAGAAGTCATTAAAAATTAACCCCAAAAAGAAATTTGGCAACAACCTGTTAAACTACGACTTTTTTGCGGCCACCAAACCCCGTATGAAATACAAAAGTATTTTACTCAGGAATTCAGGCAACGACTTTTACTATTCCATGCTTCGCGATGGCTATATGAATGAATTAGTCAGAAACAGAATGGACATTGACTACATTGCCTATGAGCCCGCTATCTGTTTTATGAATGGCGTATATTATGGTATTCAAAATATACGTGAACGCAGCGATGTTGATTACATTTATTCAAATTACAAGCTGGATGAAGACAAAATTAAGCTTTTGGAAAGCTGGGAACAGAATTCCGACACCAGTTACACCCGGGTGAGCAACTATATAACCGGCAACGACATAACCAATGGCAGTGTGTATGCAAACGTCGGCACAATGATTGATTTAGAAAGCTTTATCAATTACCACCTTACTCAGATTTACTACGGAAATACCGACTGGCCCCACAACAACAACAAAATCTGGAAAAAACGCGATAACGGCAAATGGAGATGGATATTATACGACACCGATTTTGGTTTTAGTTTATACAACACCACACTCTACAACCACAACACATTGCTACACGCTTTGAGCGAAGTTAGTACCGACCCTCCTGCCAGCTGGTCTACCATAGTACTCAAAAGGCTATTAATGAACGACACATTCAAAAAACGCTTTGTATCATCATTTTGCATACACATGTCATCTACTTTTAACGAAAACAGAGCCAATGCTATACTGGATAGCATGGCGACCAGAATTGCAACCGAAATAAACTATCATAAAACAAAATGGCCTTCGTACCGGGCATTCAGCACCGATATTGCCAACATGAAAACATTTTCGGCAAACCGACCCATATACATGATGAACTTTTTAAGTTCGCGACTGATGGCCTCGGCTACACCTAAAATTATCAATATCAGCTCTAATCATACAAAAGCAAGCTATACATTTAATGATGTAGTAATTAGTGATGCGAATATAAACCTACGGTATTTTAATAATCAGGATATTACTTTAAAAGCAAACAATATACCCGGATTCCGGTTTAAAAACTGGGAAATCGGGTCGTCGTCAGCTGCATCAACCATATTTGATTACGGAAGCAGTTTCAAATACAACGACGGCAATGCCCTGCCCGCAAGCAACTGGAATACAAACAATTACTCCGACTCCAACTGGAAAACAGGGATTGCTCCTTTAGGATATGGCAATACATCGGTTGCCACTATCATTGGATATGGTGGCGTAGCTACCAACAAATACACTACAGCCTATTTCCGAAAAACGTTTCAATTATCACAACTAAGTTCAAAGACTGATTTTCAAATCACTACACAGTTCGACGATGGCATAGTACTATATGTAAATGGTACCGAAATAGGGCGCAATAATATGCCTGCCGGAACTATTTTACACAGCACACTTGCCAGCACTTATGCCGAAAACAACGCACAGTCGGCTACTTTTACTATTCCTCAGAATTTATTAACAGAGGGTACAAACGTAATAGCCGTGGAAGTACACCAAAACAGTGTCACCAGCTCGGACCTGCTACTTAATATGAAGTTAACCTGTAACGCATCAGGCTCTGTTACCACAAATACCAATGCAGTACTATCAACCAACACCAGTCAAATCAACTCTTTAAAAGCCATATACGAACAATCGGTTTTCGAAGACCCGGAGAAAGATATAAAAGTATACATCAACGAAATAGTAGCAGAAAACACACGGAATACCGACGAACGCGGGAATTACGATGATTATCTGGAAATATACAATGGAGGAAACAGTCCGGTAAATATTGCCGGATGGTATATTACCGATATCCCATCCGAAAGGCGTTTGTGGCGGATTCCGGATACAGATTCAGCAAAAACAGCGATTCCGGCGAACGGACGCATTATTATTTGGGCCGACGAGGAACAGGACGAAGGCATACTGCATGCAGGCTTTAAACTATCCAAAAGTGGCGAAACCATTGTAATGTCAAAACTCAACTACCTGGGCGATTTAGTGAAAGTTGACTCAGTAAGTTATGGTTATTTCCCAACCGACATGAGCTACTCACGCGTTCCGGATGGTGCAGCCAACTGGGTTATCCAGAAATCGACCTGGAATGCAACCAATAACCTAACCGCAACAACCGATGATTCAGCACTTGCCGATACATATATTTATCCTACAATGAGTGTCGATAAAATTCATGCAATAAACGCCGCAGGACAAGCCTATTATATTGCAGATATGACAGGTAAATTGGTTAGCAATGGGATTTTCGCAACTACGAACGAAGAAATAAGCATTGCTTCACTTCGGAAAGGTGTTTACTTGTTGAAAACAAATCACAGAGTATTTAAAATCATACGCTTATAAATAAGCCTGCAAACCTATCAGCTTCTTGTTTTCACGTTTCTTCCAGTACCACTGGTTTATTTTCCAGCTCAACCAGGCGCTTCCTGCTCCCAAAGCGGCGCCTGCCAGCACATCGGTAGGATAATGAACACCCAAATTCATTCGTGAATAACCAACCGTGCAAGCCCATGCATAAGTGGGCACTATAACATACCATTTGGGGTAAGCAATAGAGAGCGAAGTTGCCGTAGCAAAAGCAAAAGAGGTATGTCCCGATGGAAAAGAGGCCGACGATTCAAACGCAACAGCATGAATTTCATCGGGATAAGTAATATAGGGGCGCTGACGGTTTACGGCATATTTCAGCGCATAGGTTGCCGCAAAATCTATGGCCAACGATGTCCCCACGTAAATGCTTTTTTTCAACAGGTCATCGTCCTGTTGAATGATAGCCAGCGTTCCCATACTCAAAGGCACCGCCGCACCTAATGCTACCGTGGTATTGGACACAAACTCAGAGAAGCCGTGAGTTGACTCAATCTGATTCAGTGATTTCAAGCACCTCAACTCTCCGTTTTGAGCCTGAATTTTCGGGCAAAAAAGAGAAATTACAAGATAAACCGGAATAAATATCGTAACTTTGCACATAATTAATGCAAATATACCGGATTTATTTTTATCAACGATAATTTGCTCTATTTCATTCTGAATAAATTCTTTAAATGTATAAAATAGCCATTATTGGCCCCGAATCTACCGGAAAATCAGAACTTGCACAGGCACTTGCTCTCCACTACAATGGTATTTTTGTGCCCGAATATGCCCGCACTTATGTAGAACAACTTGAGCGCGATTATACATTTGACGATGTTTGTAAAATTGCTGTCAGGCAGTTGGAGGAACAACAATTATTCAAAGAAAGCAAAGTTCCTGTTTTTTTCGATACAGAAATGATTATCACCAAAGTATGGCTTGAGCATTGCTATCAAAACGTACCGGTGTTTGTTGAAGAAAATATTCAAAGCAATTATTTTGATTTGTACCTGATATGTTACCCCGACCTGCCCTGGGTACCCGATCCGGTACGCGAGCACGGAGGCGATGAGCGCATCTTTTTTTACAACTGGTATCTGAATGAAGCCCGGAAAACCGGACGTCCGCAATTTATTATCAGCGGAATAGATGCAAACAGAACAAACAATGCCATAAAAGTGATAGATGACTATATGGCACTGAACAAAAAATAAGAATATCGGATTATATTATTTAAATTGATATAAGATAGTATGAATAAAAAACTTTTGGATACGATAAAGAAACTCTCCGACCTGGAAGGTTTCAGAGATGTTTGCCATCAGCACAACGAACTGATTCCCATGCCTTCATCCGAAGTGCTCAACGAAACAGTACAGCTGCTTCGATCAATCCTTTTTCCGGGTTATTATGGCAATGCCGATGTAAATTCGAAAACCATGCTTTACCACATTGGTGTAAATGTGGATAGACTGATGAGCTTACTCACGTCGCAGATAAAAGCAGGATTGTCGTTCGATAAAAAAATTGAAGAACTCCCCTGCCCCGAAATTGAAAAAGCATCGCGCGAAAAAGCGCTTGAGTTTATTGCGCAGCTTCCTGAAATTCGCCGCAAACTACATACCGACGTGGTAGCAGCATTCAACGGCGACCCGGCAGCGAAAAGTTTTGGCGAGATAATTTTTTGCTATCCCGGCCTGAAGGCCATCACCAACTATCGGATAGCCAACGCATTACTATTACTCGATGTACCACTCATACCCCGCATTATCACCGAAATTGCCCATTCCGAAACGGGCATCGACATACATCCGGGAGCAACCATTGGTGAGTATTTTACCATCGACCACGGAACAGGTGTGGTTATTGGCGAAACAGCCGTAATTGGCAACAACGTAAAAATGTATCAGGGTGTTACACTTGGAGCTAAAAGCTTCCCGCTCGACGAAAACGGCAACCCGATTAAAGGCATTCCACGTCATCCACGCATTGGCAACGATGTGGTAATTTACTCTAACTCAACCATATTGGGCACAATTTTCGTAGGCGATGGCGCCGTCATTGGCGGTAATATATGGGTGGATACCGATGTACCTGCAGGAGCAAAAATTATTCAACGAAAGTAATTCCCGCTTATTACCGGGAACAGGACTGAACAGATATAAACAACTATTGGGCGAAGGCAAAATTGCACAGAGCCAAAATAACAGAACAGAATTAATGGAATTTGAGATGATTGCCAAAACCTTTATGGGTTTGGAAGAAGTATTGGCGGCCGAATTAGTGGCTTTGGGGGCAAACAATGTAGAAATACAACGTCGCGCCGTTAGCTTTACCGGTGATAAAGCACTGATGTACAAAGCAAATATGCACTTACGCACAGCATCGCGTGTATTGAAAACCATCACCACATTTAAAGCCAAAAATGCCGATGAGGTGTACGAACAGATAAAGAAAATTAACTGGACAGACTATCTGTCGCTTAAAACAACTTTTGCCATTGAAGCCACCGTTTATTCGGAAGAATTTACACACTCAAAATTTGTTTCGTACCGGGTGAAAGATGCCATTGTCGACTGGTTTCGCGACAAAACCGGCGAACGCCCTTCGGTAAAACTTGAGAATCCGAATCTGACCATTCATATCCACATTGCAGGCACCAACTGTACCGTATTACTGGATAGCTCTGGCGATTCATTACACAAAAGAGGCTATCGTATTTCGCAAAACGAAGCGCCTCTGAACGAAGCGCTTGCTGCCGGCATGATTTTAATGACAGGATGGAAAGGCGAATCGGACTTTATCGACCCCATGTGTGGTTCGGGTACGCTTTTGATTGAAGCAGCGCTTATTGCACTGAATATTCCACCGGGCATTTACCGCTCATCCTTTGGTTTCGAGAAATGGCTCGATTTTGATCAGCAACTTTTCGAGGACATCTACCACGATGACTCTTCCGAACGTGAATTCACCCATAAAATTTACGGGTCTGATATTTCACAACGCGCGATAGGCATTAGCGAGCAAAACGTTAAAAGTGCCGGACTAACACGCTACATTACGTTGGAGAAAAAGGCCGTGAAGGATGCCAAAGCACCCAGCGAAGGCTGTTTGCTGGTAACCAACCCACCCTATGGCGAACGTATCACCTCCGACGATATTTTCGGACTGTATGCTACCATAGGCACCGTTTTCAAACATCAGTTTCAGGGTTCAAGCTGCTGGTTAATCAGTTCTCACATTGAGTGTTTAGATAAAATCGGATTAAAATCGAGCGAGCGTATACGACTGCTTAACGGCACACTGGAATGCTGGTACAACCGTTACGACATCTTCGCCGGCAAACGAAACGATTTTGTGGCGCTAAAAAAAGATTCGAAATAAATTTGTCAGTTCCAAATAAAATTGTACTTTTGTACCCGCTAATGCCCAGATGGCGGAATTGGTAGACGCGCTGGTCTCAAACACCAGTGGATTCACTTCCATGCCGGTTCGATCCCGGCTCTGGGTACTTTAAGAGTTGATTATCTAATTGATAATCAGCTCTTTTTATTTTCAGAGTTGTGCAATTCAGAGCAAATTGCACAACTTTCTTCAATTTTGCTCGACAATTTGCTCGCAGAGATGAAATTCCGTTTGATTAAATTTGTCCTTATGAGACAACAATTAATGTACGCGAAAACCCTGTAAAACAACATTTTACAGGGTTTTCGCTTTTTTGGGTTCCAAACGGGGTTCCAATTCGATATTTCCAAAATATTCTCTTTATACTATTTGATTATCAATATCAAAGT
>JBLIZK010000320.1:0-3941 GCA_048859825.1 Paludibacter sp. | reverse complement strand
TGATTTTGCGTAGATTACCCGAATAATTTGTGTATTCAGATTTAAATTTCGAAATTTGCTGGCCTTTCATCTGATGACTCACCGATAAGAGAAAACAGACTACTTACTGGCTAAGCTATTTAATGTATATAAATCGTCCTTTTACTGAAAAAAGGTTTGGGGTTGATGAGTATGTGTTAATTTTGAATTCATCTGTATCACGCAAATTTATATGACTTCTGGTAAAAAGTGGCTGTACATTGTTCTGCTTACATGTTTTCAATTAAATATGTGGGCTCAGGAAAAATATTGCAGTAACCTTGGCTTTGAACTGAAGGATTTTAGCAATTGGCGTGCCTATACATGGGTCGATAAGCAGGATGGAACATACACATCTCCGGTTGAAGGAGTTGTAGCTAATCGCCATCAGATAATTACCACACAGGCTTACGATGCCGCCGTAGGTGGCAGCAAACTGAAAATGATTCCGGACGGTTTCACTTCATCGGTAAAACTGGGTTCGACTTACCTTGGAAGTGGTGGCTTGCACCAGAGTTTACGCTACGAGCTGGATGTAACAGAACACAACGCACTGGTAATAATGCATTTTGCAGTATTACTGCTCGACCCTTTTGATAGTAGTCACGGACAGGTAGACGAACCACGCTTTAAACTTACAATTTTGGACAATGCAGGGAATACAATTCCTGATTGTGCCAATTACGATGTGTATGCAAGCAATGCCCGTGTAGGAGACTGGCAAAAAACACCTTACACTACACAGTCGGGCAGCAGCTCGCACGTGGACACCCTGTTTTGGCGCGATTGGACGGCAGTGGGAGTTGACTTGCGAAAATACCTGGGACAAAAAGTAAGTATCGAATTTATGTCGGCCAACTGCAGACGACAGGGACATTTTGGTTATGCCTATTTTACAGCCGAGTGTAAGCCACTGTACATTACTGTAGATTATTGTACAGGCGATAGTTATGCTGAACTGAAAGCTCCCGGAGGATTTGAAGTATACGAGTGGAAAGACTCAAATAATACCATTCTGAGTAATCAGCAAACACTTTCGCTACAAAACCCGTCGGAAGGTGAAGTTTTTACCTGCGATCTGAAATCGGCCACCGGATGTGAAATATCATTGAACACCACCATTTACAGGTTCGAACCCAATGCTCATTTTTCCACTGACAGACTGAATTGTAACGATGTAAATAACACCATTCGGTTTTTTGTAAACCAATTACCAACACATGGAACACTCGAATATTCGTGGGATTTTGGCGACGGAGGAACATCTACCGATTCGCAACCCGTACATCAGTTTAAATCCGTTTCGGGCTGGGTGCCGGTAACACTGGTTGTAAAAAATCCGCCATCTTCCTGTAAGGATTCCGTCACTCAACTGGTTGAAACATTCTACCCGCCACTTGTAAATGTAAGAGGCGAAAAAACCTATTGCAAAGGCGAAAAAACCATGCTTTATGGCTATGGAGCCGACCATTATGAGTGGAAACTCAATGGGGCATTAATAAGTACTGCCGATACAGTTTACATCGGTGCACCGGGAGGACAGCTGGAACTTACCGGCTATACCAGCGGTAACGAATGCTCAACCACAAAGTCAGTCACAGTTTCGGAAGAACCCGACTGGAATTTTTCAGCTACTCAAAACGCTTATTTCTGTAAGGGAGGGAATGTAACACTATCGGCTCAGGGAGCAATAAAATATAGATGGAGCTCGTTGAGCGATACCACAAACACCATCACAGTGAATAAAGCAGGGACTTACACTGTAACCGGACTAAACCTGCGTGGTTGCAGCAAATCAGTTGATATTCAGGTATCAGAAATTGAACCTCCGCTGGCTGATTTTAGCGTAACGCCTGAAATAATTGACGGTAAACACAATCAGGTGGCTTGTTTTGTACCTCAGCAAAACGGTGTACAATACTACTGGGATTTTGGTGATGGGGAAAAAGACTCGCTGGTAAACAGTATCACACATGCTTACACACAGCCCACAGTAAATGTTGACAAAATAATTACACTGAAAGCCGTTAACAACTATGGTTGCGAAAACTCATCAAGCAAAGCAATTCAGGTAGGCCCCTATTTTCCCAATGTATTTACACCAAACTCCGATGGTATAAACGATCGCTTTTTACTATCCATCGATGTACAAATTGTTGACCGCAACGGAAATCTGGTATACAAAGGAAACGAAGGCTGGAACGGTAAAATAAACAACACGGGTGCAAATCTTCCTCCCGACACTTATTACTATACAGCGAGTTATGCCGACAGCAATGGTGTTCACAAATTGAAAAGAGGCTACGTAACCTTAATCCGTACCGGACGATGAACAGATCAATTGTACTTATTCTCTGTTTAATCGCCCATACATGCACATCAGTGTTTTCGCAGGCCGATGTAAGCATGGTAACCCATTGGAATAACCGGGCCAATTACAACCCGGCATCAATAGTAAAACCCGGTTACCTATATTTATTTTCGAATATCCAAAACCAATGGGTAGGCTATGCAGGAGCTCCAAAAGTAATTAATATGCAAGCCTCCGTTTATAGCGACAATCTAAACTCGGCAATAGGCGTTTCGGTAGTAGCCGACAAAAACGGGTTAACACAGGCGTTTAACCCAACACTCCTGTATGCTTACTGTATATCTACTGAATCAACAATGCTTTCGTTCGGTTTATCGGGCGGCGTATTTTGGCGTACTTTCAATAACTCCGGATACGAAGCCGAATCGGATATTGATCCCTTACTGATTTATAAATTTTCGCCTTCGCTTGCGCCTGATGCAAATATTGGTGTCGAATTTCAGAGCCGTTACATTGTTGCAGGCTTATCTACCACGCATGTATTTTCATTGTTCAATGAATCGTCCGATTATCTGAACACCAATCACAGGTATGGATATCTGATTTACAAAAACACCGATTCGGATTTGCTGAATTATTATTTTGGCCTGCATATGATTAATCGCAACGGCCTTGTAATTACCGAAGGAAACACCGGATTGCGCTTTAAAAACCCCAATGGTTTAATAAAGGGGCCAGCAGAACTGTTCGATATCGGATTCTCGTATCGGAGTACCCGGCAAATGGCTGCATTTCTTGGCATTATGATAACACCCGACATCCGAATTGGCTATGCCTATGAGCACAATTTCCGAACATATCTGCGTGCATTCGACACTCACGAACTAATGCTTGAATACCGCATTCCAGTCCGTGAGTTTAACTGCAAAACCTGCCGCAACAACGATTATTGGTATTTCTGAAAAATAATTCCTCACCAAACTAAACCGCTTTCTTTAATAAACAAATGCTTGGTCTGTAATCTGAAAATAAATTAATTTTTGTAGATTTGTTTTGTTAAGTTAATAGAATTCAAACATTTTCCTGTTAATACATATCAGTCTCGTAATTAATTATTTAAAATAAATATAAAATTTTAATTTCATATGAAAAAACTTCTCACTGCTTCGTTTTTCATCTTTTTTAGCCTGTTAGCATCCGCCCAAATGCAGAATTTATTTGAACTGGCCGAAGGAAATTTAGTTTTCAGCGATATTTTATACGATAATAACGACGATTTGTGGGGCTACTTTTATTTATACAAATCGGATAAAGAAAAAGAACGCGTGAAAATGGAATACGTAGTACTCGATAAAAACCTGAACAAAGTATTTAACGGCAATTATTATACAAAAAAGCGGGGACAGTATTTTGTTGACATGTATAACAATTGTTCGCTGCTTGACGATAAACTTGTACTTGATATTAGCCTGATAACCAACGATTACTCAAAGCTAGCTTATAACTCCAACCGCTTACTCTCATTGACGAACGACAGCCTGAACAATACACCTGAATACGATGAGTTTATGTTAAGCCCGGATGGATTTTTACCTATCCCTGAGAAGGTAAA
>JBLIZK010000319.1:0-2042 GCA_048859825.1 Paludibacter sp. | reverse complement strand
CGTTTTTTGTAAAGGATGCATTGCCGTTTATACTTCCTGTTCCATTCAAAATATAAGGTTTGGCTGCTGAGTTTTCAATATGAATATCTGAAACATAAACACTGTCGTTGAGTGTGATAGTTCGGATATTACCATTGTTATCGAAACGTACACTGTCAGTATTTACAAAAAAGTCGGTAAAACCATCTTTGGTCCAGTTGGTTGATTTGGCTACATCCCAGATGTTACCGGTTTTACCTGCCCAAACAACAGCGCCTGCATTGCGGGTACCTACAATGCTAAGGAAAAGTTCTTTCGACGATGAATCGTAGCTCAAAGTCGCCTTTTTTCCTCCAACACCCTGTACTGTAATACCCGAAATATTTCCTGAAACAGAGTTGAATTTACCCAACAGATATTTTCCGCTTGTAAGTGAATCGGCTATTTGATTGATGGCAATCACAGCGGCATTACCAATAATCAGAATGCCATCAACCTGCAGAAAGTCGTTTGTTTTCGATGAACGGGTAGCTACTACATCCGGAACTGCTGGATTGTCTGATAAATCGAATACCAGTTTAGCACCGGTAACAAAATTCAGATTTCCTTTAATTTTAAGGGTGTCGGCTATTGCTTTGCCACCCGGATATACCTGTGCATTGTATTCTGTGATTAGTTTATCAGTTAATGTGCCTTTGGCAGCAAAACCTGCATGACGACGCACCGTAACAGGCGAACTTAATGTGCCCGTAAAATACATATTCCCTTCCCAGATGTCTGTTTTGCCGGTGTAAGTGTGGTTGCCTGTCATATTTAGCGTTCCCTCGCCGGTTTTATCAAGTATCATTGAACCACTCAGGATGCCTGTCCCTGAAATTGTATAATCATCATTACCAGCAATCATTAATAATTCCGGTTGTAGGTTTTCTTTCAGGTTGAGGGTTTTATTGGCGCTGTGCTCGTCCAGCAAAATGCTGCTGCCATTGCTAAAGGCCACTGCTGTTCCTGTCCCGGCAAGTATACCCTGAGCGTCATCGCCCGAAACAAAATTAGCTGAGCTGGCATCTAAATCGGCACTATTACCCATAAATACTAATTTGCCATTGGTTGACTTTGCCGGAATAGGAGTAGGGAATTCACTACCCAAATAATAGCTTGGATGTGGTGGTTGGTTATATCCGCACATCTGCCAGCATATCGCCTGGCGGTATTGATGGTCGTGCATCAAAGTATAGATACGATTAGTGGTTTGGTAAGGGCTTGTATACACACGCAATGCCAAACCGTCGGGACGCCACCAGATGGCTTCTTCGCGCCAGTCGCCAATAATATCGGCTTGCAGGCAAGGAGTTCCTTTGGTGTAATTGCATGAGTAGGCATCGGCACTCAGCAATGTCGGAATATTGCCATAGCCATTAAATTTGGTAATTTTTCCTGTCCCTACTCCGGTTGATGAATTGAATGTATGGTCGAGCAGTTCCTGGCACAAGTCGCCATCCCAATAGATACAGTAGTTTTCGGCAACGCCAAAATGTGTTAATTCAACTTTATCAGTGGCCGACAATCCAACACCATTTCCCCATACTTCAACGCCTTTGTACGAATCGGTAATATTTCCGGCACCTGCGCGCCCCACATCGCTGGCAGCTGTGCGACGATATAGCAAATCGCCTGTTTTGGCATCGCGAAGATTTGTTCCCGGTTTGGTTTCGTTGCAGGCAAACATTTCCTGACCTTTGCGGTATGGATCGAAATCGCCATAGTGTTGTGCATCGCCGTGACCAAGTTCAGTAGAATAAAGTGGGCGGCCATCGTCGTCAACAGCCATTGAACCCCAGTTTATTTCATCGCGGCCATCATTATCCACATCGGCAATTGTATAGTTGTGATAGCCATTTCCGAAATAACTTTTAGGGCTATCGTCCCATTTTCCTGTTTGACGTGCCGATGAATTTCCCGACTCCCACGACCAACGTGCCACCAACTTTTTGTTGACTACGTCGTATGTTTGCATTTTTGTTTGCGTATAAATACCACGTCCGATGAGATCGGAAGAGCGTCGT
>JBLIZK010000318.1:0-3994 GCA_048859825.1 Paludibacter sp. | reverse complement strand
AATAATCCCCATTGCGCCATCTGAATAATTTCCTGACGATCGTTGGTAATTATAGCACACTAAGGATGCTCAAAGCCATTTTTATCGCCGGTAGTGAATAGCTCTGGGCGTTCTATCTGAGCATTAAAACGTTTCTGAAGTGTTTGAGCATCTTTCGATTGTTTGGAATGGAAACACATAGCTTTGTACAAAAAAAGAAATTGTTTTACAAATATAAATATTTTAGCTATGTTAATCGAAATAAAAAAAATAAAACAGCGGAAAGGGCTATTTTCCGCTGTTTTGAACTTATGCCACCTCTACCTCAGGCAGAAAGAGCTTCATATCTTCGTCCACACTTCCTATCGGAGCAATTCCGAAGTTTTGCACCAATACGTTCGCTACATTTGGCGAAAGGAAAGCGGGCAATGTCGGGCCAAGGTGAATGTTTTTTACACCCAGATAGAGCAGAGCCAGCAGAACAATTACCGCTTTTTGCTCGTACCATGCTATATTGTAGGCTATTGGCAGTTCATTGATATCGTTCAACTCAAATACTTCTTTCAATTTCAGAGCAATAACTGCCAATGAATAGCTGTCGTTGCATTGTCCGGCATCGAGAACGCGTGGAATTCCACCAATATCGCCAAGTGGCAATTTATTATAACGGTATTTGGCACATCCGGCAGTAAGAATCACCGTATCTTTTGGTAACTTTTCGGCAAACTCAGTGTAATAACTGCGACTCTTCATTCGTCCGTCGCAACCGGCCATTACAAAAAACTTACGGATAGCACCCGATTTTACGGCATCAACTACTTTATCGGCCAAAGCTATTACCTGATTGTGTGCAAAACCGCCTACAATTTCACCCGATTCGATTTCCGTTGGAGCAGCACATTGTTTAGCATGAGCTATCAGGTATGAAAAATCTTTGGGTTGCCCGTTAATGCCATCTTCGATATGCCTGAAACCCGGATAACCTGATGAACCCGTAGTATAAACACGGTCAGAATATGTTGAAGAACTTTTAGGAGGTACAATACAGTTGGTTGTGAACAGAATTACACCATTGAAAGTTTCAAAATCGGTCACCTGACTCCACCATGCACCACCGTAATTCCCAATAAAGTGTTTGTATTTTTTAAATGCCGGATAATAATTGGCAGGTAGCATTTCGCTATGAGTGTACACATCCACACCGGTTCCTTCAGTTTGCTTTAGCAATTCTTCCATGTCCGATAAATCGTGTCCGCTAATAAGAATACCGGGGTTTTTACCTACACCAATGTTTACTTTGGTGATTTCAGGATTACCAAAAGAAGTGGTATTGGCTTTATCGAGCAATGCCATTACTGAAACGCCAAATTTACCTGTTTCGAGCGCCAGCGCAGTCAGTTCATCGGCCGAGAGAGCATCGTTGGTAGTCGCCACAAGCGCTTTTTGTATAAATGAATGGACACTATTATCAGTATAGCCCAGATTATGAGCATGTTCCAAATATGCTGCCATTCCTTTTAGCCCATAAATAACTAATTCCCGCAATGAACGAACATCTTCGTTAATAGTGGAAAGTACTCCAACCGAAGCAGCTTTTTCGTCCATTTCGGCCAAAGTTACAGCTGTCCATGTAGTTAAATCGGTTGTTTCCACACTGATATTGTTTTCGGCTAATAAGCTTTTTAAACGGGCACGGAGTTTAAATCCTTCGCGAATGCGAACCACAAAACGATTATCATCGAAGTTAGCATTCGTAATTGTCATAAATAAGCTATCGGTAATAAAACTGTTGGCAGCCTCATCTTCTATTTCAAGTGTACGCAATGCATTGGTGTATACCGAGATACCTTTTAACTGATACATCAGCAAATCCTGTAAAGCTGATAATTCCGGGGTTTTACCGCAAACTCCTTTAATTTCGCATCCGGTACCTTTGGATGCCTCCTGACATTGATAGCAAAACATATTCATATTAATTCTTCTTTTTTTTAATAGCCTTTTGACTAAAGCTCTGATTATTATTTATTCTATTTCTTTATTACAAACTATTTACTGCAAACTACTTACACCCACTCCTCTTTCAATACATCGCCCTGAATGCCAATTACTGCAAGTTTCACCGGTATTTTCCGACCCGACATTTCAACTGCTTTTTGAGCCAAACGTAGTAAACCTCCGCAACATGGCACTTCCATAATAACCACTGTTAATGTATTAATCTGTGAATTTACAATCATCGAAACCAGTTTTTCCATATATACTTCCTGATTTGAGTCAAGCTTGGGGCAGGCAATTGCAAGGGTTTTTCCCGCCAGATAACGATTGTGAAAATCGGGAAAACTAAACGGAACGCAGTCGGCCGCCAAAACCACATCGGCCGAGCGAAAATAACCAGCCTGTGGGTTTAACAGATGTAATTGTACTGGCCACTGTCGGAGTTGCGATGCCGATGCAACTGCCTGAGGAGCTACAGTGAAAGCCTTAGGAGTAACTTTAGCAGTACTAAAGCTCATTTCGCGACTTCCGGGACAAGCTCCACCGTTCTGACTCTGTATTGCTGAAGCCGGTTTCGAAGCACAACCAGCACTCCCATGATTGTGCACTTCCGAGAAATTAATCTGAATGCCTTTTGAGCGAAGATACGACACACCTTGTTTAAGATATTCTGTTTCGCCATGCTCCTTGAGGTGTTTCAGGTGTGCAATAATGGTACGTTCACCTTTTGGTAACATGCGCTCAATGGTAGCAATTTCGTCGTAAGGCTCAGCTTCGCGCTCTTCGAGTGTTATAGCTCCTACCGGACAGTCACCAATACAAGCTCCCAAGCCATCGCAAAATAATTCACTTACCATGCGTGCTTTTCCATCAATCATTTGCAACGCACCTTCGTGGCATCCCTGCACGCAGGCCTCACATCCATTGCATAAGTCTTCGTCTATTTTTATTATTGTTCGTTTCATAAGTCCCTCCTAACCTCCCCACAAGGGAGGAATTAAATTAATATTGTTACTTATGCTCTCTTAAGTCCCCTTTCGGGGGATTTAGGAGGCATCATTTTATCATTGTCAGCAGCATTTTAAATTTTTCAACTGCATTTACCGCATGTGGCACGTTGGCCGGCATAATAATGCTTTCGCCCGGATGTAATTCGAACGGAAGTCCATTTATCACCACCTCTCCTACTCCTTCAAGTACCTGAACAATGGCATCGAATGGAGCAGTGTGTTCACTCAGAAATTCACCTTTATCAAAAGCAAATAGGGTAATATTGCCACGTTCGTTACGAATAATTATTTTGCTCACTACCGAGCCTTCAGCATAAGCAACTTTTTCGGTCATGCTGAATTTTTCTCCGGTCGGAAAAGCTGTTTTAGCTCCTGTAACCTGTGCTGCCTTGGCATATTGAAATTTATTTTCCATCTTTGTATATTAAATTTTATTTACGGGAGTTGTCAGTTATTCAATTTTTATAGTGCAAAAATACTGTTCCCGCAACCATTAAAGTGTCACAGTTGTTACACTTAAGAAATATAATCAAAAAAATTTTATGGCAGATTTGACCAGTGGATGGAAAGAGTTTGAAAACATACAGGAAGACAATAGTTTCTTTCCGGACGATATGCAGTATAGCATTAAAAACTACCGGAAAAACGAGGTACTATTTCATAAGGGAGATAGCTGCGATGCTTTGTATGTAGTGATGAGTGGTAGTGTAAAAACGGAGATGACATCGGACAGTGGTAATTTAATTCCGATTGAAACCATCCAGGCACCCCGACCGTTAGCACCTGCTTTTTTATTCTCTGATAGAAATAATTTTCCGGTTGATGTAACTGCGCTTAGTCCTGTGGAGTTATTACGCATTCCTAAAGCCGAGGTTATCAGGCTTATGACTATCCGGCCTGATTTTATGCAACAGTTTATGACACATAACGCCAATCGCACGCAATTTCTGTCGCAACGCCTGCAATTGCTATCAATAAAAACAATTAAAGGCAAAATGGCCCACATGTTA
>JBLIZK010000317.1:0-20847 GCA_048859825.1 Paludibacter sp. | reverse complement strand
CTGACTGGAACGACTGTTTGAATCTCAACTGCTTCTCCAACGACCCAAACGAAAGTTTCCAAACTACCGAAAACAAAACCGAAGGTACCAAAGCCGAAAGTTTGATGATCGCCGGGTTGTTTGTTGTGTATGGTCGCGACTACGTAGAACTTTGTAATAAGCTGGGTAAAACCGATGAGTCAGCCCGTGCACAAAAACATGTGGACGAAATGGTGAAAGCGGTGAAACAGCATGGTTGGGACGGCGAATGGTTCCTGCGTGCCTACGGTTTTTATGGTAATAAAATCGGTTCCGACGAAAATGAAGAAGGTAAAATCTTTATCGAATCCAATGGGTGGTGTACCATGGCGGGCATCGGACTGGAAGAGGGATTAGTGGAGAAAGCCCTCGATTCGGTGAAAGAACGCCTCGACTGCGAACATGGAATTGTGCTTAACAATCCGGCCTTCACCAAATACTACATCGAATACGGCGAAATATCCAGCTATCCTCCCGGATACAAAGAAAATGCAGGTATCTTCTGCCACAACAATCCCTGGATTATCATCGGTGAAACCGTGCAGGGACGCGGCGACCGTGCGTGGGAGTATTTCCGCAAAATCTGTCCGTCCTACACCGAACACATCAGCGAACTTCACAAAGTGGAACCCTATGTGTATGCTCAAATGATTGCCGGCAAAGATGCCTTCAAACCCGGCGAAGCCAAAAACTCTTGGCTCACAGGTACAGCAGCCTGGAATTTCTATGCCATATCGCAATACATTCTAGGTATTCAGCCTACTTACGACGGACTGCGCATCGACCCATGTATCCCTGCCGAATGGAAAGAATACAGCGTGCAACGTAATTTTAGAGGTGTAAACTATAACATTTGCATTAAAAATCCCCGTGCTAAAATGAAGGGGATAACTGCTTTAATTGTTGATGGTAATAAAATAGATGGAAATGTTATTCCAATTCTATCGAAAGATATAACTCATCAAGTAGACGTGATTTTATGACAAAAGAAACTTTAAAAGTCGAAGTTCACGACGAACTAACATCTAACATCCTGCATTTTTGGGAGTCAAAAATGTTGGATGTCAATGGTGGTTTCTACGGACGTATGACTGGTCAAAACGAACTTTTGAAAGACAGTGCACGGGGAGGAATTCTGAATGCACGCATTCTGTGGACTTTTTCGTCGGCCGCGAGAGTATTAAAATCCTCACATTATATGGATATAGCTCGTCATGCCAAAGAATATATTTTCAAATATTTTTTCGACGATGAGTTGGGTGGAACCTATTGGATGCTGGATGGAGATGGGAAACCTGTTGATACAAAGAAACAAATTTATAGTCAGGCTTTCTTTATATATGCTTTGGTTGAATATTATCGTATTTCGAACGATGAAATGTCGCTTAAAAAGGCAAAGGAATTGTTTTATTTAATCGAAAAACATAGTTTCGACAACAATAGAAACGGCTATTTCGAAGCCTACAGTCGTGATTGGCAATTACTCGATGATTTGCGGCTAAGCGAAAAGGATGCAAATGAGAAAAAAACCATGAATACACATTTGCATGTGCTCGAAGCTTATACTAACTTGTATCGGGTTTGGAAAGATGATTTGCTTGGTAAACAATTGAATAATCTGATTGAGATATTTTTAGATAGAATAATTAATAAAGAAACCTATCATCTCGATTTATTCTTCGACGAAAACTGGACGTGTAAATCAACTCAATATTCGTTCGGACATGACATCGAAGCATCATGGTTACTAGATGAAGCAGCTGTTGTATTAGGCGATAATGAAACTTTATTGAAAGTGAGGCATGAAATTATTAAAATTGCCGACGCTTCGTCCAACGGTTTACGCGATAATGGTGCAATGATGAATGAGTTTAATTGTGAGAATGGACACCTCGATACCAATTCGGATTGGTGGCCTCAAGCAGAGGCAATAGTTGGATTCTATAATGCATACGAACGCACAGAAGATAGGCTTTATCTCGATAAAGTTTTTAAAAGTTGGAACTTTATATCCCAAAATATCATTGATAAGAAATACGGAGAATGGGTGTGGTCGGTTACAGCTGTTGGCGAAAAAAATACAATAGACGATAAAGCCGGATTTTGGAAGTGCCCGTATCACAATGGACGCATGTGCCTGGAATTGATTGAACGCATTAAATAAATACATTAAAAAAATTACAAATGAGAAAATCTACACTACTATTATCACTCTTTTTAGTCATGATTACTTTGGCCGCACCTAAAAACTCATCTGTAGCCAAATATGGTCAACTCCGGGTTGTAGGCACACAACTTTCGGATGCAGGGGGTGAGGCTGTAACTTTGCGCGGTGCTAGTTTGGGTTGGCACAATCTTTGGCCACGGTTTTACAATAAAAGTGCGGTAAAATGGCTTACTACCGATTGGAAAATTGATGTGATAAGAGCTGCAATGGGCTTAGAAATTGACGATAACTACCGTGAGAATCCTGAGTTTGCACTCAAATGCATCACTCCGGTTATCGAATCGGCCATTAAAAATGGTATTTATGTGATAATCGATTTTCATGCTCATAAAAACTATTTGCCTTATGCCAAAACTTTTTTTGCCGAAATGGCTACCAAATATGGCAAATACCCGAATGTGATTTACGAAATTTGGAATGAGCCAGACTATTTTGAATGGACAGAAGTGAAATCGTACTCTGAAGAAGTTATAAAAACAATTCGTGCAATTGATCCGGATAATATAATATTGGTGGGTAGCCCGCATTGGGATCAGGATTTGGATAAAGTAGCCGAAAATCCTATTCGTAATGTAAGCAATATAATGTATACCATGCATTTTTATGCCGGTACTCACAAAAAATGGCTCCGCGACCGTACCGATGAAGCTATGTCAAAAGGCATACCTGTTTTTGTATCAGAATGTGCCGGCATGGAAGCTTCAGGCGATGGCCCGCTCGATGAAAACGAATGGAATGCTTTTGTTGAATGGATGGAAGCGCGTAAAATAAGCTGGGTTGTATGGTCGGTATCTGATAAAAATGAGACATGTTCAATGCTTTTACCTCGCGCATCTTCCTACGGAAAATGGGATGACAAGTTATTAAAACCATGGGGAAAGTTAAGCCGAAATAGTATTTTGAAATTCAATAAGTAGAATGTATATTTGTTGCATTAAATCTGTATACCATGCAAACAAAAGCCATCTATCGCGAAGTTACGCCACTGTCGGCTGAAGATTGTTTTGTTATTATTGACCGCACAAAATCTGAATTTACATATCCTGTACATGTGCATCCTGAGTACGAGCTGAATTTTATTGAAAATGCCGGTGGTGCTCAACGTGTTATAGGCGATTCGATAGAAACTATCGGGAATCTGGATTTGTGTCTTGTTGGAAACGAGAACCTTGAGCATGGTTGGATGAATGGGAATTGTAAAAGCACAGATATTCATGAAATTACGATTCAGTTTCACAACGATTTGTTTTTCGAGAGTTTGCTGAATAAAAAGCAATTTCATACCGTGGCTATTATGCTCGAAAAAGCAAAAAAAGGTATCATTTTTTCAGAAAATGCTATACTTCTTGTCAAAGAAAAATTAAACTCACTTACAAAAAAGGAAAGTGGTTTTTACTCCGTTATTGAACTTATTAATATTCTTTACCTGCTTTCTATTGACTCAGGCTCACGCACGTTAAGTTCAGGTAGTTTTGCGAATTCCGACGAATCATCGGATAGCAGGCGCATACAAAAGGTAATTAATTTTTTACACGATAATTATCACAAGGACATTTGTTTAGAAGATGTAGCACGTTATGTAAATATGTCTGAAGTGTCCTTAAGTCGTTTTATGAAGAAACGCACCGGTAAAAACTATATCGACTTTTTAAACGATCTGCGTTTGGGTATTGCTTCACGTCAATTGGTCGATACCACAAAATCTGTTTCAGAAATTTGTTTTGAAAGTGGGTTTAATAATCTTTCGAACTTTAACCGGATATTTAAAAAGCGAAAAGGTGTCACTCCTAAGGAATTTCGCGAAAACTACACCAAAATGCGAATCATGATTTAATAATTAGTTTTCAGGAGTTTTTTTGTAAGTTTGTACAATATTTATTGTACTGAATGAGAACTAAATCTGTAATTATCTTATTAATATGGGTTTCAATAATTGCTCCCATAGATGCTCAGCACTATGTTGTGCTCAAAGATACTACAGACAGTAATTCAATAGTCAGAAAGGTTCAACAAATTGAAACGCTGGAAGTCCGTCCCGGTTTGTTTTCGTCCACTATACGCTCTGGCTCCGGTGGTATACAGCTTGATTTACAATCGCTCAGGCAGTTGCCCGCAATATTAGGCGAGTCAGATCCTTACAAAGCTCTGCAATATACGGGTGGAATCTCTCAAGCAGGCGAAGCAAGTGCTGCTATGAATGTAAGAGGTGGAAATTCGGATCAAAACAGCATATTATATAATGGTTGTTTGTTGCAGAATCCAACCCACATGTTAGGTTTATTCTCCGTTTTCAACGCTGAACTTATCGATTTTATGCGTTATATCAAATGGGGCATTCCGGCCGAATACGGAGGCAGGCTATCGTCCGTTGTTGATATACGTAATGTCACTTATATGCCTGATAAAACTTCTGTAGACGGTAGTGTTGGGCTTATTGCTTCACGCTTGTCGTTAAAAACTCCTTTGTCCGATGAATTCGGCATTTATGCAGGTCTGCGAAAGAGTTATATCTCAGCTTTTGTATTGCCAATAATGAACCGCTTTGTGTACGAAAAAGAAATGAATTCGAATAATTTTGAATTCTATGATATAAATGCCGGATTTACCTGGCAATTGAATTCAAAGAATAAACTTTCGGCTCATTATTATCAGGGACAGGATAAACTGCAAATCGCCGAAAATGAAAAGTTTTCAATTAATGACAATAGAAGTGATTGGGGAAACAGAGCTTTTTCAATTGACTTATGGCAAAGTATTTCAGATGAAATGAGCTGGCAACATAGTATGCATTATTCGGGATTTGGTTTACAGTCGCAGGTTAATTGGGCTACAGATTTATATCAATTAAAAGCTACTAACAATGTGTTTAATTATCGTTCTGTTGCGAATTACCGGGAAAAAAATCACTCTTTCAAAACAGGAATTGATGCAGATTATGTATTAACTAATCCCACTCAAATTTTCAAACCGGATTCTGTATCCGGTACAGGTTTTACCTTGCCCACAACAACCGTTTCAGTCTTTGCAAGCGATGAGTGGCAAAGGGGTCCATTCCTGTTAAATGCAGGAATAAGAACCGGAATTCATGCTGATTTATCTCATAACGATACAATTTCCTTTTCCGAAAGAGTTTCTGTGGGTATTGAACCCAGAATTCTTGTACGAATTATGACTGGTGAGAATGCCTCAGTTAAAGCTGCTATAACCCGAAACTACCAATATTTCAGCAGAGTACAGATAGTAAATATAGGCATCCCCTTCGAACTACTTGTGCCAGCCTCTGTGGGGATTAAACCTTCGGCATCGTGGCAATATGCAGCTGGTTATTATAAACAATTTAAAAAAGCTGGCCTTGAAACAAGTGCAGAGTTGTATTATAAAAATTACGATAATTTGCTTGAATATGCTGGAAATTTCAATCAACTAATATCCGGTAAAAATTTACTAAATCAGCTTTATAGCGGAAAAGGTTGGTCATATGGTTTTGAATTGATGTTCAAAAAAACCTCTGGTCATTTTAGCGCTTGGTTAAATTATGCATTATCATGGTCGTACCGGCAGTTCAATGGCATAAATCAGGGGAAACCTTATCTGGCCACGAACGACCGTCGTCACGATTTAACAGCTGTAGGCATATATTCGGTCAATAAAAATTTACGTTTGAGTGCAGCTTTTGCTTTTGCTACCGGAAGCAGGCTCAATTTACCCCGTAGTTGGTATATAATCGACAATAAAGTTATTCTTGAATACGGATCGTACAACGATTTTGCAATGCCCGATTACCACAGGCTGGATATTTCGGTAAATTATGCATTGCCATCCAAAACCAAATTAAAATCAGAATTTAACCTGACTATTTATAATTTGTACAATCGTTCAAATCCTTTTCAGGTATATTTTAGCACTAAAAACAATACCGCCAATATGTCGGAATATCAAATTAAAATGTCGTATTTAACGCCTGTTTTACCTACATTATCATGGATATTTCATTACTAAATAGCAAAAAACACACTCAGGTATTTATGTTGGCACTCCTGATGCTTTTGTGTGCCTGCGACACAAATCTGGATTATCTGGTGACAGGATATAAGCAAAAAATTATAGTGGAGGGCTTTGTTGAATCAGGTAAATATCCACGCGTTTATTTAACGCTAAATGTGCCCTTGTCAAAACCAATCGATTCCACCAATATTCTTGATCAGGTTATACGTTATGCCAAAGTAACCGTTTCGGACGGAAGTAATACAGAAATATTGACTTCCCGCTGGGACGATTCTCATTTTCCGCCTTATGTGTACACTGCCACCAGTTTGAAGGGTGTTGAGGGGCGAAGCTACACCCTGAAAGTTGAATACGGAGGTTTTACAATGAATTCAAGCACAAGCTTACCGCAATCTCCTGAAATAGTTTCTATTCAGAGTGAAATGGTTGATTTCACCGATACACTTCGGTTGTTATCAGTAACTCTTAATATCGCCGAAGGCAGCAAAACTGCGTACCGGATTTTTACGCGGAAATCCTCTGATTCCCGCTATATTGAAACCCCTTTTGTGTACAATAATACGCTGAATGATACAGGTTTAAAAACCTACAAAATACTTCCATCTCCTACCAAAACCGATGCTTCGTATGCACAAGGTAAGTATTTTGTAGTGGGCGAAACAGTTGATGTCAAAGTTTGTGCGATTGATAGTGTCTCTAATGATTTTTTTAAAGAGCTCACTTTATTCAACAATACGGCCGAAAATATTCTTCTCAACGAGGTAAAACCACTAAAATCAAACATCAGTTCGCCGGGTTTTGGTATATGGTATGGTGTTGGTGTAAAAACTTTACGCTATGTGGTTAATTAATAGCCTGGCGTTTAATTAGTTTTGTATTGTAACTCTTTCCATTTACATCTTTTGCATTGATAATATAAACACCGCTTGATAAATTAGCAATATTTATCCGGTTTGAACTTCCACTTTCGTGAACAGAAACAATTCCTCTCAAATCGGTTATATTAACTTCTGTAATATCAGCGTTCTGAATAAATAAATCGTTACCGGATTGGTAAACAAATAGATCTGAGTTAAATTTGGTGTTTATTGCTGATAACTGAATATCAGCTAATACATATAAATTGTTTGTTGTTATAAAGGCGTAATACCCGTTTTTACACGCTACGGCCTTTATCACCACTTCGTTTGAGGTGCCAACTACAGTATTATCCATCGCCAGAAATGTTTGTGGATTGTAGCGTTTAAATACCGGAATTGTACTGCCATTTCCCACTGCGTAACATACAATATCGTTGTTCTTGTCGTATGCAACGCGTCCATTACCTCCGTTAAAGGTTCCCAAAACGTACGGACTTCCATTGCTTAAGTCTACAACAGTTCCAAAATCAAAATATGCCGTGGATTTGTCGTTGTCAATCTCGAAATTTGTAATTCCACTATTACTCAGGAAGTTGCCAATATTTAAAATATCGGTACAGCCGGAAGAGTTTACTCTTATCTTATTAAACTCTTTGCTTGAATTTTGGTTGTTGAATCCCCAAATAACCGAATCTTTCGAAAAGCGAATTAAATAACTGCTTTTATTGGGTAGTGTTGAAGTTGTGTTTACGGGCCTGGCTACGCCATTGTCGTAAATAGCTGTACCATAGAATTGCGATGTGGATGCTGTAGTTCGAGATATAGCGACTGTTTCACTGTTGTTGGGCATTACAGTAAGGTCGTATGCGTAAAACGGGCCATTTACAGGGTCGTTGCCTAACTGAAACTGAATATCAGCCGTTTTTGTAAGTAAATTTAGCCTGCGTACCGTAGACGACCCGCTAAAAGCGGTATAAATATACTTTCCATCGTTGGAAACAGCCATTCGGGTAGGTTCACTTCCTACAAAAACAGTTTTTTCCATCGACATGTTTTGATAATTAAAAATACCTATACTATTACCATTAGTTCCGTAATCGCTGGGTAATGTGAGGTAAAGCTTGTTCGAAATTGGTTCAAATGCCAAATCCTTGGCTGAAATTGGATATGACGTAACCAATAATTGTCCTTGCATAAGGTGTGCTATGCAAAGTGCTACGAAAAAAAGTAGTTTTTTCATAAGTCGGAAAATGTAATAATGAAAAATTCTTTTTATCCGCGGGCAGTGGAGTTTAAGTGCCAAAACGGATTGTCAAATTGATATTTAACAAAAGGCTGTTATTAACCAAAGGATAATATAATCCTTCTTATCAGGTTAAAAACAGAGGAACGTTCGTTTTGCAAATATATAAATTATTTTGAAACAATGTATTAGGATGAATTTAGAAATGCCTTATTGTATATAAAAACACTTTTTTTGATTAAAAGTTCATACGTGTTACATTGCTTTTACTCAGTAATGTCGTTTTTTTTGTCCTAAATTATTCTCCGTTTTTTTTTGAATACATCTTATTTAGGGAATTTATTCTGTCAAAATGAAATTATGGGCTATATTATTTTGTTTTTTCTTTTACATATGATTCCTTTTTTGTAAATTTGCTTGCTAAATGATATGTTTATTCTGTAATTGTAATACAGAATAAATAGAAAACAGCATTATTAAATAAAATCATGTAATAATGAAGATTTTATGGAAAAAATAGATCAACTTGACAGGAAAATTTTACGCATTATTAGTCAGAATGCCCGTATGCCATTTAAAGATGTAGCCGAAGAGTGTGGAGTTTCGCGCGCAGCTATTCATCAACGTGTACAACGCCTTATTGACCTTGATGTAATTGTTGGATCGGGCTATTTGGTAAACCCCAAAATGCTCGGTTTTCAGATGTGTGTTTACATTGGAATTACTCTTGAACGCGGTTCAATGTACAAAGAAGTGGTTGAAGCCCTCGAAAAGATTCCTGAGATTGTGGAATCGCAATATACCTTGGGGCATTATACCATTTTAGTAAAATTATATGCTAAAAACGATGAGCACCTTATGCAATTACTGAATGGACAAATTCAGGAAATCCCGGGAGTAGCATCTACCGAAACTCTTACATCGCTCGATCAGCGTATTAAACGTACAGTTCCAATAGAGTAGTTCTGCTTTCCCGATGAAATGGAAATAACTTTCCGTATTTTAAATAACTAAAAAACAAATAAGCTCATAAAAGTCTCCTTTTGAGAGATTTTTTTTGAGCGACAATATTATTAATGGAAACAGTAGTTAGTGGTATTCGCCCTACCGGGAATTTGCATCTCGGTAATTATTTTGGCGCTTTGCGCAATTTTTTAACAATGCAAAATGAGCATAATTGCTATTTTTTTATAGCTGATTATCACTCTCTTACAACGCATCCTACTCCTCAGGATTTACATGGTAATGTAAAGCAAATTTTAGTTGAGTACTTAGCAGCCGGACTCGATCCCGAAAAGGCAACTTTATATATACAAAGTGATGTACCCGAAGTGGCTGAGTTATATTTGTTTCTCAATATGAATGCTTATATTGGTGAACTTGAACGTTGCACTTCGTTTAAAGATAAAATCCGTCAACAGCCACAGAATGTAAATTCAGGTTTACTAACCTATCCGACTCTGATGGCAGCTGATATTCTTATTCATAAAGCCACAAAAGTGCCCGTGGGTAAAGATCAGGAACAGCACCTTGAAATGACACGTACTTTTGGTAATCGGTTTAACCGGATGTATAATATTGAATATTTTCCTGAGCCTCAGGCCTTTAATTTCGGGAATGAACTTGTGAAAATACCCGGACTTAACGGAAGTGGCAAAATGGGCAAATCCGAAGGTGAAGGCAATGCCATCTATTTTGCTGATGAGCCGGAAGCAATTCGCAAAAAGGTGATGAAAGCAGTAACTGATAGCGGTCCGACTGAGCCTAATCAGCCAAAGCCGGATGCTATTCAGAATATTTTTCAACTAATGAAAGTAGTTTCGGCACCCGAAACACTTGCTTTTTTCGAAGAGCAATACAATCTCTGTCAGATTCGCTATGGCGATATGAAAAAACAATTAGCTGTAGATATGATTGCATTCACTGAACCCATGCGTGAACGAATAAAAGAAATATCGGCCGATGAAGCTTATGTATCACGTGTAGCTCGTCTGGGAAAAGAAAAAGCACAGGAAAGCGCTGCCAAAACCATTCGCGAAGTACGCGAGATCATCGGTTTCAAACGCTTTTAAAGTTATTAATGACGCATACCCGATGGGTGTGCGTTGTTAATATTTTTGTTTTTAAAAGATGATTTTCCATGTATTTACATCTACTTTCCCATCCTGGACTTATCGATATCAGCTACTTCAGTTTATTTAGAGCACGCTGAAGAGTGCTTTGCGAACCAAAGCCGGCAGCCTGACACAATGATTCGCGCGAAAGTCCCGGATTCTCCTGCAATAATTCTTTTACGTATTCAATTCTGTGATCATTGATGTAGGCGTTAAAATTCTTTCCGTATCGCTGGTTAATAAATGCCGATAAATAGGTGCGGTTTGTACCCAAAGCTTTCGCAAAGTTGGTTAGATTTAAATCGGGTTGCAAAAATATCTTTTTGTCGTTCATATATTCATTCAGCAACATCTCTAGTTTTGGATCTTTTATATTATTGCAGTCGTCATTTTCATCCAGAATAATATCCAAATCGGGGGTAATTACATTTTGACGTAACGATAAAATACCCAAGCGCGAAATATACCCGGACATACATGCAAAAATGAATACTATTAAATGTTGTTTCATGCCTTCAATCGGTAAAATGGCATATAAAATCAGACCGATGGCTGATATAATTGCAATGCTTACCAGATATTTATTTATCCAGTCTATCGAAAAATTTTCAATATTCGAAAACTCACTTCTGAGTCGGTCGTTATATGCCGCAGGCAATCGGAAAAATGATACAGAATAAAAGATGCCCTGAAATGCCATTACTCCAAGGCTAATGTATCTGGTTATCACAAGCAAATTGTATTTGGGGTCTAAATCTACTCCTCTTCGGTTATGTGTCAGAAAATAAAGAATGTCGTTGTAATCGTAGTAAAAATAGAAGATGTAGGTTCCTCCAATCAGAACGATGAAGGCAGGCATCAGATGCGGCCATTTTTTTATTAATTCAAATGAAGGTGATACAACTGATTTGACATAAATATATAAAAAGGGAAATAATAAAAATTCAAATGTTGCATGTAAACTGTGCAAAGGAATGTAAATACGATAATCCTCAACCAGATAAAAATAGAGCAAAAGGAATACGATGGCTGCAAATAATTGTGTATGAGCCATTATTGAGCGGGAAATGGTTTTACGTTTATCAGTAAACAACTGGATAGCCAAAAACAGCGGTACTAAAAACGAGGCTACAATCAGAAAAATATCAAAATGAGACATCATTATAGGTTGAATATTTTTAAACGTATTAAATAATGCACTTTTGCTTCAAAACATCACAAAAATAGCATATAAAATGAAAGTTTTTACGATTTGAATCTAAATATTTACGATTTGGGTGGTTTTTTTTTAGCAGCACAACTAACTTTGCAGCCAACTCAACTATGATAAGTTTATAATCATTTTTTGAAAGTATTTACCTGAAAATTTCTCATAATCGAATGTTTACAAACAAGAAAAAGGCGGTTGTTCGTGATGAACATACCGCCTTTTGACTTTATTAACGGGTGATTATTTATCAAAGTTCCAAATCTACATTGTGCAATTCCACCCAAGGTAAACCATGAATGTTTAACTGCTCCATAAATGGATCCGGATTGAATTCCTCTACATTATATACACCTGCTTTTTTCCACAATCCTTTCATAAACATCATAGCGCCAATCATTGCTGGTACACCGGTAGTATAACTTACTCCCTGTGTGCCGGTTTCTTTAAATGCGGCTTCGTGACTACAGTTGTTATAAACATAATAGCTAACTTCTTTGCCATCTTTGATCCCTTTGATACGGCAACCAATTGAAGTCCATCCTGTATAGTTTTCACCTAAATCGCCCGGATTTGGCAATACGGCCTTCAGGAACTGAATTGGCACAATTTTTACACCGTTGTATTCTACCTCATCAATGCGTGCCATACCAATATTCTGTATTACACGTAAGTGAGTTAGGTATTCCTGTCCGAATGTCATCCAGAAACGGGCACGTTTAATTGTAGGGAAGTTTTTTACAAGCGATTCCAGTTCTTCGTGGTAAATCACATATGATTCTTTTGGCCCGATTTCAGGGTAATTCAACGGTTTGTGAATTTCGTGTGGTTCAGTTTCAACCCATGCGCCGTTTTCCCAGTACTTACCACGTTGCGATACTTCGCGGATGTTAATTTCAGGGTTGAAGTTTGTAGCAAAAGCTTTACCGTGATCACCTGCATTGCAATCCACTATGTCCAGATAATGAATTTCATCGAAATGATGTTTTGCGGCATAGGCGGTATATACACTTGTAACACCCGGGTCGAATCCACAGCCCAGAATGGCAGTTAAACCGGCTTTTTCGAACTTTTCTTTATAAGCCCACTGCCAGCTGTATTCAAATTTTGCCTCGTCTTTTGGCTCGTAATTGGCAGTGTCAAGGTAATTTACACCTGCCTCTAAACAAGCATCCATAATGGTTAAATCCTGATACGGTAATGCTACATTGATTACCAGTTCCGGTTTATAGTCGTTGAACAGAGCAACCAGTTCAGGCACCACATCGGCATCTACCTGTGCAGTTTTAACCTCTACGCCATAACGTGCTTTAACATCGGCCGCTATGATGTCGCATTTTGATTTGGTGCGACTAGCCAACATGATTTCAGTAAATACATCCGGATTCTGCGCCACTTTGTGGACAACAACGGTTCCTACACCTCCGGCACCGATAATCAATACTTTTCCCATTTTTTGTGTTGAGTTAAAAGTTTTTATGTTGATATAATTTTAGCTTGCAAAAATACGGTTTTTTATACAAATTCGAAAATTGAACTTCAAAACCGGCGTATTAATTCTTTGTTACTACACTCGTTGCACCGAATTTACATTTTCAATTTTGATAATATTCCGGCAAAGCAGGTCAATATCTTCGGTATCGTGTACAGTGATTGAGAATCTGCCGGTAAATATACCATCCTGGGTATCGATGTTCATTGAACTGATATTTCCCTCGAAATCACCGGAAATTACGCGTAGAATCTCGATAAGAACCCCTCTTTTATCTATCCCTTTTATTTCGAGTGTCTGAATAAAATTAAGTGCTTTATGTGCTTTCCACTCAACCGAAACAATGCGTTTTCCATCGCTGGCTTTTAGCCGGGCTGCTTCGGCGCAGTTGCGTTTGTGTATGTGTAAATTTTCAGTTTCATCCACATATCCCAGAACGTCGTCGCCCGGAATAGGTTGACAACAATTGGCTAACTGATACAAAGTTCCGGCATTTTCCTCGGTTAATAAAGTAGTTTTTTTACGATCAATTTTTATTGATGAGGGTTTATCAATCGGAACAGTTTTGGGTTTTGCATCGGTATTGCCTGAAAATGGCAATTTCAGGTATTTGATAAATACATTCTGATTTTTGGGTTTGAAAACAATTTTGGCAATTTCATCGATATTAACAAGGCCTCTGCCCGTTTGAAGATACAACGTACTGCGTTGTGTGAAACCAAAATGATTCAGAATTTTAACGATAATCTCGTTTTCTGGTTTGAGGTTTTTTGCAGCCAGCGTTTTTTCAATTATCTGTTGGCCTTTGGCCATAATTTGTTTTTCTTCCCGTTTAAAATAAGCCCTTAATTTCTGTTTTGCTTTGGCAGTGGATACGTAATTAAGCCATTCGGGCATGGGTTGCTGCTTTTTGGTAGTGATAATCTCAATCTGATCGCCACTTTGCAGTTTGTAGCTGAGCGGAACTAGTTTATGGTTTACTTTGGCGCCTATGCAGCGCATGCCAAGTTCGGAGTGAAGCGAAAATGAAAAATCGAGCGCCGTTGAACCAAGAGCTATGGTCTTAATTTCGCCTTTGGGCGTGAAAACAAAAATTTCGGAGGCAAAAAGATTCAGTTTGAAAGTATCCAGAAAATCGATGGCATTAGGCTCCGGGTTCTCGAGTAGTTCTTTGATGGTTTTCATCCATTTGTCCAGCTCCGATTCGTCGTTTTCACCGGTTTTATACTTGTAGTGGGCCGCTAAACCCTTTTCGGCAATGTCGTTCATGCGTTTGCTGCGGATTTGCACTTCAACCCAGCGGCCCATAGGTCCCATCAGTGTAATGTGCAATGCTTCGTATCCATTGGCTTTCGGATTGCTCACCCAGTCGCGAATGCGTTCAGGGTGTGGCTTGTAAAGCCCTGTAAGTGCCGAGTAAAGCATCCAGCACTGATCTTTTTCGCTCAAATTTCCTTTGGGTTCAAATACTATGCGCAGTGCCAGCAAGTCGTAAACTTCTTCAAACGGAATGTTTTTGGAATTCATCTTTGTCCAGATAGAATAAACCGATTTTACCCGTTCTTTGAGAAAGAACTCGTACCCCATGCTGGCAAGTTTCTTTTTTATTGGTTCGGTAAAATCCCGAAAAAACTGATGGCGGGCTTCCTCGTCAACAGCCAGTTTCTGTTCAATAAACTGAAATTTATCGGGATGTTCGTATTTAAAACTGAGGTTTTCGAGTTCGGTTTTTATGCGGAAGAGTCCGAGACGATGAGCAAGAGGAGCGTAGATATAATTTGTTTCGCCTGCAATTTTATACTGTTTGGCCGGAGGCATTGAGCCTAAAGTACGCATATTGTGCAATCGGTCGGCCATTTTGATAAGTACCACTCTGATGTCTTCGGACATGGTAAGCAGCAGTTTTCGGAAATTCTCGGCCTGCTCCGAGGCTTTTTCGGCAAAAACACCTCCTGAAATCTTGGTGAGCCCATCCACAATTTGGGCTATCTTGGGTGTGAACAGTTTTTCGATATCCTCCACCGTATAATCAGTATCTTCAACCACATCGTGCAGCAATGCCGCACAAATTGATGTAGAACCCAGGCCAATTTCGCGCACAACAATGCGTGCAACAGCCAATGGATGCATTATATAAGGTTCGCCGGAGCGGCGACGCATATCTTTATGCGCTGAGTGCGCAAACTGAAATGCTTTAGTTATTATCTCAACCTTTTGTCGGTGATTGGTTCTTTTGTAGTCCTGCAATAAAGCTTCAAACTCACGCTGAATTTGTTCTTCTTCGTGGATGGATTTGTTTTCTTCTTGTTGCATCATAAAAAATCGACTCTAACAAGGCCTTCAGGGGCCAATAAATATGTAATTCGTGTGTTGCTTAAAAAACTATATAACAAAACAAACAGTAATATGTTGTATTGCTACATCTTACTGTTTTGCAAATCAGATAGTTGGGATGTTTGCGTTATCTTTACTATCTTTGTATTAATTTCAGTTTTCAAATATAATCTATAAGTTTGATTTTCTGATACTAAAATAATTCTTTTTAATGCAAATCAGTTATTTTTTATGTTATCACTTGCCGACGAATATCATTTTTATCTGACGATGGAAAAGGGCCTATCGGTAAATTCGGTAATGGCATATGAGCGCGATTTGCAAAAACTCGACCAATATTTGCGCGAAGCCAAAATTGAGTTTAAAGATGCTACGTTGGATGTATTGCGCGATTTTATCGTCGAAATTTCAGATATTGGTGTACATCCGCGTACACAAGCCCGGATTTTATCCGGCATAAAGGCTTTTTATCATTTTCTGGTGTACAAACGGAAAATTGAACACAACCCGACTGAATTGCTCGAAAGTCCGAAAATTGGCTTGCATCTGCCCGAAGTTTTGGCCATCGAAGAAATTGATCAGTTAATTGCCTGTATTGACTTATCAAAACGTTTCGGGCACCGTAACAAAGCCATCATTGAAACCCTGTACGGCTCAGGAGTGCGGGTATCGGAATTAATTAATATTAAAATATCCAATATATTTGTATCCGAAGGTTATATGTTGGTGGAAGGAAAAGGAAGTAAGCAGCGTTTGGTTCCCCTGTCGCCGGTAGCATTGCATCAGATGAATTGCTGGATGAAGGACAGGGCTTTGCTCGACATTAAAAAAGGGAACGAAGATTTTTTGTTTTTAAACAACAGGGGGTCAAGGCTTACGAGAGCCATGATTTTTGAAATTGTAAAACAATTGACCTTGCTTGCGGGGATTAAAAAAACGGTGAGTCCACATACATTCAGGCATTCATTTGCAACGCATTTGCTCGAAAATGGCGCTAACCTGCGGGTTATTCAGCAGTTGTTGGGTCACGAATCCATTACCACTACCGAACTTTACACGCATATGGACATGAGTTTTTTGCGTAGCACGATATTAAACTTTCATCCACTGAATAAAAACAAAACACAAGAGTAATAAATTGCCCTTTAGATTTTCGCTTATGTATTTTTATCGATATTTCCGTACTGTAATAGTTGTTTTTGTGCTGATGAATTCGGTATTTATTTCGCTTCGGGCGCAGGAAACTCTGGCTGTGGGGCAGGTGGTGGATGCACAAAGCCTTTTGCCCATACCTAATGTGAATATTGTATTTAAGAATACAGAAACAGGTGTAAAATCTACTGACGATGGCTACTTTATGTTACGTACCATGGGCAACGAAACGACTTTGGTTTTTTCGTGTATTGGTTATCAAACCAAAGAGTATAAACTTAAAAAAGGTCAGTCGGTTGGCATGCAGGTAGAGTTGCGTGAACAGGTTACCGACCTTACTGAAGTACTGGTATTGCCCGGCACAAATCCGGCTATGGAATTGATGAAACGTATAAGGGCCGCTAAGAAAGCCAACAATATCCGGGTATCCAAAGAGTATGCAGCTCAATTAAAGGAAGAGCAGCTTGTGTTGCTCACAGGTGTGAGTCCCCGCTCGGTAAGTAAAAAAATATTTGCTCAGTTAATGCAGGGAGCTGTTCAGATAAAAGATTCGTCGCTTACTTTGCCCGTTTATATTTCCGATAAAACCTATCGTATTTGTCAAAATGAAAAATCCGATATCAGAATTAATACTATCAATGCCAATCCGCAATTTCAACAAATAGTGGAACAGTTCACCGGCGAACTATCGGCCGACTTAAATTTTTATCAGCATACTGTGTTTTTATTCGGGAAGGAATTTGTTAGTCCGCTTTCGGATGTGGGCAATGCTTTTTACCGCTACTACCTTACCGATAGTTTAAGCACTCCCGATGGGAAGGAATATTATATCGAATTCCGGTCGGCAAATCGAAAAAACCTCGCATTTAACGGTAATTTTATAGTCGATTCAGCCTCGCTTGCCTTAAAGCACCTGAAGCTTACTTTGTCTTCTGCAGCCAATATCAATTTTGTGCAACAGTTAAGTATAACCCAACAATTCAGGCTGACAAATCACCGGTGGATTCCTGATAGCAGCGTGGTGGGGGTAGCTTTACAAATGCAGTTGAAATCGGATAGTTTGAATGCCCGCTGGCCTCAACTATACATGAGTAACCGCATTAAAATTATAGATACCGAATTCCCGTTAAACCCTACCGGCTTTGCCGGAACAAAATACGCTTCGGCCGATTTGAACGCCCGGATGGCCGATTTAAACGCTACTCCGGTGATGCGTGCTGCCCGCTGGGTGGCCGATGTAATTCTGACCGGCTATATGCAGTTTGGTAAAATTGACATCGGTAAAGTGCAACAGTTGGCGCGTACCACCGATGTAGAAGGTTTACGGTTAACCTTACCTTTTAGAACCAACGAACGCTTGTGGAGCGATATTTCGGTAGGTGGGTATGTGGGGTATGGTTTCAAAAACAAAGAATTGCCTTATTCGGCATTCGCTTCGTATAAATTGCCTTTTGGGGCCCGTAATATATTTTCAGCCTCTTACAGTACTGATTACCGACGGGTGGATTACGACTACGACGATTTTCAGTTACGTGAAAATCCGCTTCAGAGTGGCGACGAGGATGCGCTGAGTACCATTTTTTCATTCCGTTCTGCCTCCAAAGTGGGTAGGCGCAGGGAGTTACTTTTTTCCTTTACATCCGACATTGTCAAAGGCATTGAAACAGGTCTGTTTTTTCGTTCAAATCGTATTTATTCCTCTGTTGCAGCTCCGCATCAGTTTGGCAGCACTGCTTTCGATGGTTTCTTGCATCAAAGCTTATCGCTCAACGGGCGGTTCTCATTCGGGCAGCGCTTTTACAACGATCATCTGCAGCGAATTTATGGCCGTACACATCAGCCTGTTGTTTATACTACTTTGCTTGCGGGGCAATACCGGTTTGCATCTACCAAAGGACAGTATGCAAAATTGCAGGCATCGGTTGTACACGATGTGCCTTTTGGTTTTGGTAGTTGGAAGTATGTGGTTTCGGCCGGATTAATTAGTGGAAAAGTTCCCTATCAGCTGCTGTTTATGCCATCGGGTTCCGAAACGGCCGGGTATAGTGCCGAACAATTCAGCTCCATTTATTACATGGAATATGCCACCGATACCTATGCGGCATTGCACAACGAAATTCATTTAAACGGCATTATACTCAATTATATTCCATTGATTAAACACCTTAATTTGCGCGAAATGCTTACGTTCAAATATATGTATGGTACCTTGCGGCAGTCGCACTCTCAAATAATGGATGTTCCGGCATCCATTTATGCCCCCGATAATGGTTATGCCGAGGTGGGAGTGGGAGTAAGCAATATTCTACGCATTTTTACTTTGCAGTCGGTGTGGCGCTTATCGGGCTTACAGCATCCCGGCACTTCGCCCTGGGCGCTGAAAGGGAGTATCAGTGTTCGGTTCTAATCCGTTTTGCAAAAGCAGCACGCCATTCAACCATTCTTCGGTGTTGGATGTTTTAATGGCAATCATTTCAGGCTTTTTCGTTACATCGCTAAAAATTGATTAACTTTGCATCCCCGTTTTTTTTGAAATAAAACAATGCTTTATAAATAATTTTATGACTCAACTATTCAGTAACTTACCTTACAAGGTAGCCGACATGTCGCTGGCCGATTTTGGCCGCAAGGAAATTGTATTGGCCGAAAAAGAAATGCCCGGACTTATGGCACTGCGTGCCAAATACGGTGCGCAAAAACCGCTTAAAGGTGCCCGAATCATGGGTTCGCTTCATATGACTATTCAAACTGCCGTATTAATCGAAACCCTCGTTGAACTTGGAGCCGAAGTACGTTGGTGTAGCTGTAACATCTACTCTACACAGGATCATGCTGCCGCTGCCATAGCTGCTGCCGGTGTGCCTGTATTTGCCTGGAAAGGCGAAACCCTCGAAGAATACTGGTGGTGTACTCTTCAGGCACTTACTTTCGAAGGACATCAGGGGCCTACCGTAATTGTCGACGATGGAGGCGATGCTACCACGATGCTTCACGTGGGCGTAGCCGCCGAAAAGGATGCTAACGTGCTCAACAAAGAAGCTGGTGGCGACGACGAACGTCTGCTGTACGCCATTCTGAAAGATGTACTCAAAGAAGACAACAGCATCTGGAGCCGCATGACTCCCGGCATTCGGGGCGTTTCCGAAGAAACCACTACCGGTGTACACCGTCTGTACCAAATGCTCGAAGAAGGCTCGTTGCTTTTCCCTGCTTTCAACGTAAACGATTCGGTTACCAAATCCAAATTCGATAACCTTTACGGCTGTCGCGAGTCGTTGGCCGATGGTATCAAACGCGCTACCGACGTAATGCTTGCCGGTAAAGTAGTGGTGGTATGTGGTTATGGCGATGTGGGCAAAGGTTGTGCCCGCTCCATGCTGGCCTACGGCGCCCGTGTTATCGTGACCGAAATCGACCCCATTTGTGCCCTTCAGGCCTCTATGGAAGGTTTCCGTGTGACAACAGTAGAGGAAGCGCTTGCCGAAGGAAATATCTACGTTACCACTACAGGCAACAAAGACATTATCCGCATTGAGCACATCGAAAAAATGAAAGACGGTGCTATCATTTGTAACATCGGTCATTTCGACAACGAAATACAGGTAGATAAACTCAAAAAATTCCCCGGCGTGGAATGCACCAACATCAAACCGCAGGTGGATAAATACACTTTCCCCGACGGACAAAGTGTATTGCTGCTGGCCGACGGTCGCCTTGTAAACCTCGGTTGTGCCACCGGTCATCCATCGTTTGTAATGAGTAACTCGTTTACCAACCAAACACTGGCGCAAATTGAACTTTACACCAAAGATTACCCTGTGGATGTATACCGTCTGCCAAAGCATCTCGACGAAGAAGTAGCCCGTTTGCACCTTGAACAACTCGGCGTAAAACTCACCGTACTTACCCCCGAGCAAGCCGCTTATATAGGCGTCGACCAAAACGGCCCCTACAAGCCCGAGCACTACCGCTATTAATCAATGGTTCACAATAAATCAAAAGTGGTTAGCACCCCATCAGCTAACCACTTTTTTTTCAACCGCCCCACCACTCCCCAACCCTCCAACTCCCCAACTCCCCACTGCTAACTGCAAACTGCCCACTGCAAACTGCCCACTCCCCACTCCCCCCTTCTTCATCTTTCTTCACTATCCACTGCTAACTGCCCACTAATCACTTCTTCATGGCGCGTCCC
>JBLIZK010000316.1:0-4068 GCA_048859825.1 Paludibacter sp. | reverse complement strand
AATTTAAAAATTGTATTACTGATTTTTGGATTAACTTTGAGCATAACCAATGCCGAGTCGGCTAAAACAAAAAAAGTGAACTCAAAGGCTGCATTTTATACCGGAAAATACCGTAATGTGTTTGCAGAAGCCGGATACAGTAAAAAAGAGATCGACCAAAAAGTGGATCAGGTGTATCGTGACCTTTTCGAAGGACCGAATAAGATATATTTTGAAGTAGGCGACTCGATGGCCTATGTTTCGGATATTAAGAACCATGATGCCCGTACCGAAGGTCTTTCGTATGGTATGATGGTGGCGGTACAACTGAACAAAAAAGATGTTTTCGACCGCATATGGCGTTGGTCTAAAAAATACCTACAGCATCAGAGTGGTCCCCGCGAGGGATATTTCGCATGGAGCTACGACCCTGTGAAAATGAAGCAAAATTCACCGGGTTCGGCTACAGATGGCGAGCTTTATTACATCACCAGCTTGTTGTTTGCCTCTAATCGTTGGGGGAACGATACCGGCATAAATTATTATGGTGAAGCCCGCAGAATATTAGATGCTATGTGGAAAAAAGATGGAACAGGAAATATCTATAACCTCATTAATACCCAACATAAACAAATAACATTTGTTCCTGAGGGTGGAGGGTATAACTGGACCGACCCATCCTATCATTTGCCTGCATTTATGGAAGTGTGGGCAATGTATGCCAACGATGGTCACGAGCAGTTTTATAAAGATTGTGCCGATACATCACGTGTATTTTTACATCGGGCCTGTCATCCTATTACTGGTCTCAATGCCGATTACACCAAATTTAGCGGTGCTCCGCATTCTACGCCCTGGATGCCGGCTGCTTTTCGGTATGACTCCTGGCGTGTCCCCATGAATATCGCCATGGATTACAACTGGTTTGGCAAAGACAAGGAATGGCAGGAGGCGTATGCTAAGCGCATTCAAACATTCTTCAAGTCGAAAGGCCTGAATACGTTTGAAGACCAATTTAATACCGATGGTTCAAGACCTGCATATATTCTTAAAGCGGGTACCGATTTTCAGCGTTTGAGGCATTCTATCGGATTGATTTCCACCATTACAACTACAAATTTTATGCACAAGGATTTTGACTATATTCATAAATTGTGGAATGAAAAACTACAACCTTATGACGATGGTTATTTCGATCCTTATTACGATGGGTTGCTGTACCTGTTCAGCCTGATGCATCTGAGTGCTAAGTATCAACTTATCACTCCGTCAATACAAGATTAATATATTATATAATACAATGAAAAGAAAAATGAAGCGGATAATGCTATTCGTATTGAGTTTTGTATGCTTAAGTGCATACTCTCAACAAGCCTCAAACCCCATTATCTATTCCGATGTACCTGATCTGTCAATGATACGTGTGGGCGAAACTTTTTACATGTCGAGCACCACCATGCACATGAGTCCCGGTGTCCCTATCATGAAATCAAAGGATTTGGTAAATTGGGATATGGTTTCGTATGCCAGCAAAAGTTTAGGAACTAAAGATGAGTTGAATCTTACAAACGGGAAAAGCAACTATGGACAAGGTTCGTGGGCTAGTAGTTTAAGGTTTCACAAAGGGAGATATTATGTGAGCACTTTTGCAAGCACAACCAATAAAACGTACATTTATTCTACCGATAATATCGAAAAAAATGAATGGACCGAAATTTCGTTTACTCCGGCTTACCACGATCATACTCTCGTTTTTGAGGACGATGGACGTGCTTACCTGATTTATGGAAGTGGGAAGCTGAATATCGTTGAACTGAATGTTGATTTATCAGGAACAGTTGCAGGTACCGACCGCGTACTTATCGAAAATGCCAGTGCTCCAACCGAACCTAATATGCTCAAGGCAGAAGGTTCACAGCTTTTCAAACACGATGGCAGGTATTATTTATTCAATATCTCATGGCCTCGTGGTTTGATGCGTACGGTCATTGTACACAGGGCTGATAATCTTTTTGGACCATGGGAGGGGCGCATTGCATTGCAGGATAAAGGTGTTGCGCAAGGAGGAATTATTGACATGCCTGATGGCAGGTGGTTTGCATATTTATTCCAGGATCATGGGGCTGTTGGGCGCATTCCTTTTCTAGTGCCTATGAAGTGGGTCGATGGTTGGCCTGTAATTGGTGAGAACGGAAAAGTGCCTGAAACACTCGATTTGCCTGCCAATAAGAGTCTGATTCCGGGTGTTGTTAACAACGATGACTTTACCCGCCGAAAAGGCGAGCCGGCTTTACCCCTTGTTTGGCAATGGAATCATAACCCCGACAATAGTCTTTGGTCGGTCACCGAACGCCCCGGATTTCTTCGACTTAAAACTAATCGTATTGATAGCTTGTTTCTGAAATCGCGCAATACGTTGACTCAGCGCACTTTTGGCCCCGTTTGTTCGGCAAGTACCTCACTAGATATTTCAAAGCTGAAGGATGGAGATTTTGCTGGTTTGGTAGCTTTGCAACGTAAATTTGGGCAGGTTGGTGTAAAGGTAGTTGGCAAATCCAGGTATATCTACATGGTAAGTAACAAAACCGACAAACCAACCGAAATGCAAAGTATCCCGTTGTCAAAGAATAAAATATATCTGAAAATTGAATGTGATTTTCGCAATAGAATGGATGAGGCTAGATTTTTTTATAGCTTCGATGGCAATATATGGAACCGTATTGGTGGTTCACTTAAAATGGAATATACCCTCATGGAGCATTTCATGGGATACCGCTTGGGATTATACAATTATTCGTCAAAAAAACCAGGTGGATTTGCCGATTTCGATTATTTCCATATCAGCGATAAGATTTCAGAAAATAACAAAAACTAAAATATCAACATGAAGAAAATACGTATTTTATGCCTTGTTTTAGCAATGGCAGTTACCATAGTAAAAGCTCAGGATAGAAAAATAACCAGTCCGGATGGAAAGCTGGAGCTTAGCGTTTCCGTAAATGCAGGAATGCCTTTTTATAGCATATCTTACAATGGGAAAGTGTTTTTGAAACCATCACCTATAGGTTTGAATACTAATGTGGGCGACTTTACGAAGAATACTACGCTTAGTGATTCAATTTTCATGAACAAAATCGATGATACCTATTCCTTGCCCAATATCAAGAAAAGCAATGTTCATTATCAGGCTAATGAGGGTGTTTTCAAATTTTCGATTAACGGTCAACCAGCATTCGATGCTATTTTTAGAGTCAGCAACAATAATGTCGCCTTCAGATATAAAGTTTATCAACAAAAACAACATCTTTCATGTGTGGTCAATGAGGAAGCTACAAGTTTCGTTTTTCCTGAAGAAACTACTACTTTCCTTTGTCCACAAAGCAAACCAATGGTTGGTTTTGCGCGCACGATGCCTAGTTACGAAACCAGCTACACACTTGATGCTCCAATGGGTCAAAACGGACGAGACAACAATGGATATACTTTCCCTTGTTTGTTTAAGGTGGCTTCTCAGGGCTGGGTTCTTATTTCCGAAACGGGGGTAGATAGCCGTTATTGTGGTAGCCGATTAATAGGCCGACCTGGTGGGTTATACACTATTGGTTTCCCGATGGATGGTGAAAATAACGGTAATGGAACTTCTGCGCCTGGTATTGCTCTTCCCGGGTTTACTCCCTGGCGTACCATCACTTTGGGCGAAACGCTTCAGCCTATTGTCGAAACAACGGTTCCTTTCGATGTAGTTAAGCCTCTTTATGCTGCATCACAAAAATACGAGTATACGAAAGGTTCGTGGAGCTGGATTATGAAAATGGATGGCGCTACAGTGTACGATGTGCAGAAAGAGTACATTGATTTCAGTGCTGCCATGGGCTATAATACAGTGTTGGTCGATGCCCTTTGGGATACACAGATAGGATATAAGAAAATTGAAGAATTGGCGAAGTATGGTGCCTCTAAAAATGTTTCTCTTTATCTGTGGTACAACTCCAATGGATACTGGAACGACGCACCACAAGGTCCTCGGGGCGTAATGGATAATACTATTTCGCGTCGTAAAGAAATGGCATGGATGAAAAGTATTGGTGT
>JBLIZK010000315.1:0-3123 GCA_048859825.1 Paludibacter sp. | reverse complement strand
ATAAACAACGAATCGGTTATTCGGTTTGTACGTATGCGATTAGGACAAACGGGTAACACCTACGATGGTATAGGTATGGCTGGTGCCAATCATAGTATTATGGACCATTGCTCTGTAGGATGGACCATAGATGAGGCTGTAAGTTCGCGAAATGCCAAAAATATTACAATGCAACGTACCCTTATCTCCGAAGCGTTGAACGTTGCCGGTCACCAGAATTATCCGGCGGGTACAGCTCACGGTTATGCCGGCAGTATGGGTGGCGATGTGGCTTCGTTGCACCACAACCTGTTGGCACATAATTCGGGTCGAAACTGGAGTATGGCCGGCGGTCTGGATGGAAACGGATATTACTCAGGACGTTTGGACATATTCAATATGGTGGTTTACAACTGGGGCACACGTGCCACCGATGGTGGAGCACACGAGGTTAACTTTGTAAATAATTATTTCAAAAGAGGCCCTTCGTCCACCCAAACTACCATGCTTAAAGCTGATTTGGAAGGCACAGGAAGTGGTTCGCAAAGTTATTTTTTCTCCGGAAATATTGAAGAAAACACCAACGGGACATTGATGTGCGATGGCACTGACAATACCTGTGGGCGAACTTATACTACATCTAACAATCAGGTTGTGAACTGGACGGTATTTGCTTCACAGGCATTTTTCCCGTCATATGCAACCATCGAAACCACAAAAACAGCTTACAAATCGGTATTATCTGACGTGGGAGCAAACTTACCTTTGGATAATCATGATATTCGGGTTATTAACGAAACGCTTACCGGCACAACTACTTACAAAGGCAGTATATCCGGCAAATTAGGTCTGATTGACCATCACGACGATGCGGGAGGGTATGAAGACATGCCTGCCGAATCACGTCCAGCCAGTTTCGATACCGATTTAGATGGATTACCTGACTGGTGGGAAAACCTGTATGGTACAAATCCTAATTCGGCTTCGGGCGATTTCTCGGATAGTAATGCTGATACCGACAAAGACGGATATACAAACCTTGACAATTACCTTGAGTGGATGTCGGTACCACAGGTATTTATACCAGCTGGTCAGAATGCAACACTCAGTTTAGCTCCATATACAGTTGGGTTTACTAAAAGCCCGGCCTATAGCTCTGCTGCAACGGCTGGCCTGACACTCGAACATACAGGTTCATCGGTAAAAATCACACCTGCAAACGGAATAACGGGTATACGCTATTTTAATTTTACAGTTACTGATAGCGAAGGTTCATCAATGACACGTACAATCGGAGTTTGTGCCGGTATGGCAAATCCTACCGGAGTAAACAATGTTCGTGTAAATACAGCTTTTGGGGTATATCCGGGTGTATTTAGCACCGAATTAAATATCAGGGCTTTCGTTGAGCAGGCCGAAGAAATTACAATTAATATTGATGATTTATTAGGAAGGACTTTGCAAAGCAGCAAACACTTCGTACAGGCAGGAAATAATGCACTTAAAATCTATTGTAACAAAGGAATATCATCGCAGCTTTACCTGATTAAAATCTCGAACAGCCGCACCGGTGAACTGCTCACAACTCTTAAAGTGATGCGAAAATAAAAAGTTTGTATCGCAACGATGTAGTCATAAACGACGAAAAAAGAAAAACGGAAAAGTGCAATTCACTTTTCCGTTTTTTTGTATTTCGCATGAACGATTCGTGACAAACGAAAAATCATTCAACCACCTGAAAAAACTACTACAATAAAGCTGTAAATATGTAGTGTAAATTATTGCAATATCAAAATAATCAGACATTTAACTCAAAATAAATCCTAAAAAGTGTCGTTGGGAAATATATATACTTATATTTGTGGAGTAATACACAATCAAGTAAAAAATATATTATTTACCGCTAAAAAATACAAGCCATGGTACATGAACTATTCTATGATGATGAGAACCAGGTGTTGGTTCTCCGTTATAATTCTCATTTTCAATTAATAGACGTGGAACCTGTTTTTACTCTTTCCCGTCAGCTGCTCGAAGGCAAACTTTACCGACAAATGGTCGTTGTGATGAGCGAAACGCACACAATCGAGAATCGTGAAACGCGTGAAGCCACCAGCAAGAATCTTACGGGTATGAATATCTCCGAAATAGCTTTTGTAGGTGGAAGCGCTGCCAATAGAATGATAGCACGTGTGCTAATAAAAACGGGCTTACTAAAATTGAACGGTGAATTTTTTAAGGATTACAACGACGCTATAAACTGGTTAAAAAGTAAACGATAATTAAATATGGAAACTACAATAATTGCAAACGCCAAAGAGCGTATAAATCACATTGAGGATGTACTATCGTCAATAGCAGCCGGAAATCTGGATTTAAGAATTGAATCGGATATTGAAGACGATTTCTCAGGAGTGGAACAGGCCATAAATTTACTCATCGAAGACCTCACGCATGAACTACGGAAGAGTAATCAAATGAAAGCAGAAATGGAAGACAAACTCCGAAAGATTCAAGAGCAGCAAAAAACCATTCTGCAACAACAGGAAGACCTGATGGAACTATCGAGCCCTGTTTCAAAAGTATGGGAAAACATACTGATACTGCCTGTTATTGGTACACTCGACAGCCAGCGTACACAAATAATGATGGAAAACCTGCTGCAAAAAATTGTATCTACCGGCTGTACTACTGCCATCCTGGATATAACAGGTGTACCTACTGTAGATACGCAGGTAGCCAACCATTTACTGAAAACGGTTACAGCTGCCCGCCTATTAGGTGCAGAGTGTATTGTAAGTGGTATAAGTCCGGCTATTGCTCAAACCATTGTGCATTTAGGCATCAGCCTTACCAATATTTTAACAAAAGCTACCCTGCAGGATGCTATGATATATGCACTACGTAAAAACGAACAACTTATCGACGGAAAAGTAAAAGCTACTTTTACCGATACCGATGAGAATTAATACAGTGCTGTTATGATGCTCAACGAAAGAAAAATACCGATAATCAAAATTCGCGATTATCTGATTGTATCCATTCAGGTTGACATGCACGACCGTATGGCTATACAGTTGCAAACTCAGATTCTGGAAGAAATAAGCCGTACGCGATCCAGAGGCGTGCTTATTGACATTTCAA
>JBLIZK010000314.1:0-3220 GCA_048859825.1 Paludibacter sp. | reverse complement strand
TATTTAAAGCGTTTAAACGCTTTAAATATAGATTCGGCCATTGACTGTTGCCCCGAAGCACTAGCTAAAAAGCGTTCTTCTTCCGGATTTGAAATGAAGCCTAACTCCACTAATACCGATGGGCAGGCAGAACGATATAATACCCAAAAACCCGCCTGACGAACACCACGATCAGATCTACCGGCATGAACTTTGAAAAACGACTGAATATCGGAAGCTAAAGCCACGCTTCTGTCAAGATACTTGTCCTGCATGAACTCAAACATAATATAGGATTCAACGGAAGTAGGATCAAAACCTTTATACTTTGACTTATAATCATCCTCTAATAATATCACAGAGTTTTCGCGCATAGCTACATCCAGATTACCCTTTGATTTTGCCAAACCCAGCGTAAAGGATTCAGTTCCGTATGCTGATGTAGCTTTTGCTGAATTTGTATGAATTGAAATGAATAAATCGGCGTGATTATTGTTGACTACATCTGCGCGCTCCTGTAAAGTGAGGTATCTATCGTTGTTGCGGGTATAAATAACGCGAACATCATTGTAATTGGAGGCAACCATTTCACCTAAACTCAAAGCTACCGATAGGTTTATATCTTTTTCACGGGTAATTTTACCGATTGCACCAGGGTCGTGTCCACCATGACCGGCATCAATTACAAGAGTAAATTTGGAGTTTTGAGCTAAAGAATTAAAGATAAATATATTGAACAGGATAATAATCAGATATTTCGGATAGTTAAATATATACTTTGTATTCATACTAAAATTCAGACATGGATTTGTAAATATCGTAGACAAAAATAACATTTTATATCGGTATAAACTTTATAGTGATCTATTTTTTCAAATTTATCATAAAAAAAAAAGTGCTATCAAAATACACCACTATTTTTCATTAAATTTGCAGTTCCAAATGAAAGCTGATTTTTTTCAAACAATAATGTCGGTAAGCAACCACTTGATTAAACAATTTAAAAACATACATTTCAGCATATTATTGCTTTTATTTATGACTTTGATGGTGTTTGCACATCCATTGTCTTATAATTCTATTTTCAATAACGCTCCGGCAAACGATTCTGTTCCCTCAACAACAAAGATTGATTCGTTAAATCTAAAATCGCGGTTATCTGACAGCACTTTAACTGATAGCACAAAAAACCAAAAGAAGAAAGACAAAATTGATGCCGAAATTAAATATACTACATCCGATTCAATTGTATTTACGGGTAACGGAACGGCATATTTACATGGTCAGGGCGATGTAACGTACAAAAACATTAACCTGAAAGCAGATTTTATGCGCATAAAACTGGACAGTTCAACAATATTTGCAAAAGGAACTGCCGATAGTTTAGGCAAAAAAATTGGTGAACCTGAGTTTAGCGAAGGTGACAAGAAGTATAACTCGAAAGAACTCACCTATAACTTTAAAAGTAAAAAAGGATTTATTCGTCAGGCAGTTACACAGGAAGGAGAAGGTTATATAATAAGCGACAAAACAAAAAAAACCGAGAAAGAGGAATTTTGTATGACGCATGGTAAATTTACCACCTGCGATAATCATGACCATCCGGATTTTTACCTGAGTATGTCGCGCGGAAAAGTGAAACCCGGAAAATACGTGGTTACCGGACCTGCTCACCTTGTACTTGCTGATGTTCCTTTACCGATAGCAATACCTTTTGGATTTTTCCCATTTACGGACGATTATTCTTCGGGTTTGTTAATGCCAAGTTATGCCGATGAAATGACACGAGGCTTTGGACTAACAAACGGTGGTTATTATTTTGCCTTCAACGATTATGTGGATTTAGAACTCAGAGGCGATATATACACCAAAGGAACCTGGGCAATAAGAGGGAACTCGACCTACCGTAAACGGTACAAATACAGTGGAAATGTGGGTATTGAATACCGCGAAGACATCACCGGAGAAAAAGGATTATCGAACTACGTTAATGCTCAGAGTTTCAGGGTTGTGTGGTCACATAGTCAGGATGCGAAAGCAAACCCTAACTTTACATTTTCGTCCAGTGTGAATTTTTCGACCAGTGGTTACAACACTAACAATATTAATTATTATTCGAAGCCTGAAATCAATTCGCAAAATACAACAATGTCGACTATTAGTTTTCAGAAGCGCTTTCCGGATTTACCGTCTTTGAGCCTTTCGGGTAATATGTCAGTTACACAACGTCAAAAAGACTCAACAATCTCTATTAGCTTCCCTAACATTAATGTTTCGTATTCAAACTTTTATCCGTTTAAGAGGAAAAAGGCAGTAGGAAGTACACGTTGGTACGAAAAAATTTCGGCATCATATCGCGGAGCCATAGCTAACAGCATTACCACCAAAGAAAATCAGTTGATGAATTCCTCATTGTCGAGTGACTGGAAAAATGGCATGCAGCACAACGTGAGCGTATCCACATCTTTTAATCTTTTGAAATATATTAACGTTAGTCCTTCGGTAAGTTATAACGAACGTTGGTACCTGCAACGTTACAACAGAGAATGGGATGTAGCAAATCAAAAAGTTATAGCCGACACAATCCGCAAATTCAGCAGAGTGTACGACTATAATATGAGTGTATCGGCTTCCACAAAGTTTTATGGATATTTTGAACCGATAAAATCAATTTTCGGAGATAAAATTGAACGAATCAGACACGTTATCACTCCTCAGGTGAGTTTTAGTTATCATCCTGATTTTGGAGCCAGCAAATATGGTTTTTGGGATTCTTATACAAAAAGCGTAGCCGATACTAATGGCGTGTATTACGATACAGACGTGTATTACTCAAGGTATGAAGGTGCATTGTATGGCTCGCCAGGCAGAGGAAAGTCTGGTTCAATAGGATTTTCGCTCAGCAACAACCTTGAAATGAAAGTGAAAAATTCAAAAGACACTGTGGGTGAAAATCCATCCAAAATAATAAGTCTTATTGATAATTTTACGGTTTCGGGAAGCTATAATATGGCAGCCGACTCAATGAATTGGTCAACATTTGCTGCATCATTACGTCTGAAACTTACAAAAACCTATACATTATCGTTGAGTACATCCTTCGACCCATATATGTATGCGCTCAACAGCTCGGGTAACCCGGTTAAAGTAAATGAATTACGCTGGAACCATGGTAAGTTCCCCAAATTTATGGGTACAAGTTCAAACTTAAGTATGAACCTCAATAATGAAACGCTGAAAA
>JBLIZK010000313.1:0-2799 GCA_048859825.1 Paludibacter sp. | reverse complement strand
ATTATCACTATGCGTGGTGCAGGTCTCTGGGGTCCAATCTGGGGCTATATTGCGTTGAACGATGATAAAAATACAGTTTTCGGAACCTATTTTTCGCATGCCAGTGAAACTCCTGGTTTGGGAGCTGAAATTGCTACCCCGAAATTCCAGAAAGAGTTTGCAGGAAAACATATTTTGAATGATGCACGCGATTTTGTTTCAATTGCAGTGATGAAGCCCGGACAGATAGCCGAAGGTCAGGACTATGTAGATGGTATATCGGGTGGAACTATTACCAGTAAAGGTGTGGAAGCTATGCTCCTGAAAAGTATCGGTCAATATGAAGCTTATTTAAAAAACTAATGGAGGAACCGAAGAATGAGTAAATTATTTTCAGAAAAAACAAAACAGGTTTTCTTAGGTCCGCTAAGTAAAAATAACCCTATCACTGTGCAGGTGTTGGGTATCTGTTCGGCTTTGGCTGTGACTGCCAAACTTGAACCGGCTCTTGTAATGGGACTGTCGGTAACTATCATTGTGGCTTTTGCCAATGTCATCATTTCGCTGCTGCGTAACACGATTCCTAACCGTATTCGAATTATTGTGCAGTTGGTAGTTGTTGCAGCTTTGGTGACAATTGTGAGTGAAGTTTTAAAAGCGTTTGCTTACGATGTAAGTGTACAGCTTTCTGTATATATTGGTCTGATTATTACAAACTGTATCCTTATGGGTCGTCTCGAAGCTTTTGCTATGGGTAATAAACCATGGGAGTCATTTGTCGATGGGCTGGGTAATGGTTTTGGATATGCCTGGATATTGGTAGTAGTAGCTTTCTTCCGCGAACTTTTGGGTTCAGGAACATTGCTTGGTATGAGAGTTATCCCACAGGCAGTTTATGATGCCGGTTATGTAAACAATGGTTTAATGATTTTACCCCCAATGGCACTTGTTTTAGTGGCCTGTATTATTTGGGTACACAGAGCCAGAAACAAAGAATTACAGGAAAAATAAATAGTAAACAAGGAAACGAGGAAACGAGGACACAATGTTGCTTTACGTAATGTATTCACCTGCCTGCTTCTCGTTTACTAATTAAAATTATAATATGGAAAACTTAGCCAGTATATTTGTTAAGTCGATATTTGTCGATAACATGATTTTTGCATATTTCCTCGGGATGTGTTCGTATCTCGCAGTTTCGAAAAATGTGAAAACATCTATGGGTCTGGGTCTAGCTGTAATTTTTGTGTTGGCAATTACCCTTCCGGTAAATTACCTGCTCGAAAATTATGTGCTTAAAGAAGGCGCGTTGTCGTGGTTGAGCCCTGAGTTGGCTTCACTCGATTTAAGCTACCTTGCATTTATTTTGTTTATTGCCGTAATTGCAGCAATGACTCAATTGGTAGAAATGGTTGTAGAAAAATTTACACCGTCGCTTTATGCCTCATTGGGTATTTTTCTTCCGCTTATTGCCGTAAACTGTGCCATCATGGGAGGTTCGCTTTTCATGCAACAAAAATCATTTCCTAATGTGGCTGAAGCTACTTCTTACGCATTAGGTTCGGGTGTGGGTTGGTTGTTGGCCATTGTTGGTTTGGCTGCTATTCGTGAAAGAATGGAGTATTCGGATGTGCCTGCCCCATTACGTGGTTTGGGTATTACTTTTATTACTGTAGCCCTTATGGGTATTGCATTTATGGCATTCTCAGGTTTAAAAATCTGATTCCCGATAATCAAATAAACAAAAATTAATAATCATTTAAAAGTACTCCAAAGCGGAAAATTCCGTGACAGAGACATAGAATTATGATATTAGCAATAAACACAACAATGGTAATCACCAGTCTGGTAGTATTTCTGCTGGTGATTTTGCTTCTGGTTATTATTTTGCTGGTGGCCAAACAGTATTTGGTTGCTTCCGGTGATGTAACCATTACTATCAATGGCGAAAAAGAAGTAGTGGCACCCGCAGGTAGTACACTCCTGAATACACTTTCAACGCAGAGCATTTTCCTGCCATCGGCTTGCGGTGGTGGTGGTTCATGCGCTCAGTGTAAATGTCAGGTTCTCGAAGGTGGAGGTGAAATTCTGCCAACAGAAACAGTACATTTCAGCCGTAAGGAAATTAAGGACAACTGGCGTCTTGGTTGTCAGGTAAAAGTGAAAAATGACATCAAGATTAAAATGGACGAGTCTATTCTTGGTGTGAAGAAATGGGAATGTGAAGTTGTATCGAACAGGAACGTAGCTACATTTATCAAGGAATTTGTGGTGAAATTGCCTGCAGGCGAACACCTCAACTTTATATCCGGTGGTTATATTCAGATTGATATTCCTAAATACGACCTGAAATTTACCGATTTCGACATTGAAGAACAATTCCGTGGCGACTGGGATAAGTTTAAAATGTGGGATCTGGCCTGCAAAAACGACGAGGAAACAATGCGTGCTTACTCTATGGCCAACTATCCTGCCGAAGGTGACATCGTAATGCTTAACGTTCGTATTGCCACTCCTCCGTTCGACAGAGCTACAGGTGGTTGGATGAATGTGAAACCTGGTATTTCATCATCATACATTTTCAATTTGAAACCTGGTGACAAAGTAATGGTTTCAGGTCCGTTTGGTGAATTCCACCCATTGCTCGATACAAAACGCGAGATGCTTTATATTGGTGGTGGTGCTGGTATGGCTCCTTTACGTTCACACGTATTGCATTTGCTCAATACTCGCAAAATCTCCGATCGCAAAATTACTTACTGGTACGGAGCCCGTTCGAAGAAAGAAATTTTCTACGAAGAAGATTTCAGAAAACTCGAA
>JBLIZK010000312.1:0-4320 GCA_048859825.1 Paludibacter sp. | reverse complement strand
GACGAATCACTACTGATTGGTAAGTGGAAATCAGGTACAGAGTACTATCGTTATGATTTCAGTGGGACAGGTGTAACCTGGGATACTGCCGATGATGTAACCGAGGCGGATGGTCAGGCGTTTACGTGGACTCTTGAAAAGTCTGAACTTACACACATTCATATTATGGAGACTGGCGGAACAGGTGTACCAAAAGTGTATACAGTAACTGTATTAAATACCACCACACTTTCATACAAAGATGATTTTGGTAAAAGCTACACATTCACCAAAACAAACTAGTATACAATCATTTTGATGTTTGTTCAATTACAGTGCTAACCTCCGTTTTATTATTTTTTAGTCATGAAGAAGGCGATCAAAATTACCGGTATCAGTTTATTGTCGCTGGTGGCTCTTGTCATTATAGTGGCCTCAATAGCTGTATGGATAGTGTTTACACCCTCTAAACTAACTCCAATTGTTCGTGGGCAAATTGAAAACTACATTAGTTGTCCGACCACAATGGGCGATGTAGAACTCACTTTCTTCAGTACTTTTCCTGAATTTGGATTAAAAATTAACGGACTTACACTGATCAATAAGATGGACGGTGTGCCTTCGGATACTTTAATGCATGCAGGCGATGTAACTGCCACAATTGATATTGTAGCTTTTCTGAAACAAAACAAGGTGCTGATAAACGAAGTATTGTTAAGCAGTTTGGATGCCACGTTGTTTACACGTGCCGATGGTAAAACCAACTTCGATGTTTTTATAACCGATACAACTACGGTTGACACTGCGGCATTCAAAAACCCTTTTGATTTGATAGCGCTTAACCGATTTGAACTCCAAAATGCACGTATTAAATACATTGATCAACAGTCAAAATTATCGGCAAATGCCGCAGGAATGAATGCTGATTTTTCATTCAGCATGAAACAGCAAACCATTGATGCATTACTTCACCTAAAAGCTACTTCGTTATCGGTTAGCATGGATACTGTAGCGTATTTAAATAATGCTGCTGTAACTACTTCGATGCCCTTTATCTTTGATTTGGACCGAATGAAGTTTAGCATGAAAAAGTCCACTGAGCTTACTGTGAACGGCCTCCGTGCCAAAGTGGATGGATTTGTGGAAATACCCGCAAACAGCTCGGATATTCCTATGGATATCAATTTTAGTACCGACGATTATCGTCTGACAGAATTGTTTAAACTCATACCAAAACCTTATCTTGTATATCTGAATGGAATGCAACTCGATGGTGTTTTGGCTACAAAAGGAAGTGTAAAAGGGGTGTTTAACGAAAAATCAATGCCTTTAATTCAGCTCAATGCTGGTATAGCCGGGGGAAGCTTCCGGTACGAAGCGTTTCCATACCATTTGAAGGACATGGCCGGAAATGCCGACGTATATCTGGACATGAACAAAGCTGCCGATTCCAAAATTACGATTAATGATTTTAGCGCCCGTACCGGTCAGTCTGATTTGGCTGGTAAAGGCTCTATTCATTATATTCTGATGGATGACATGCTTTTTGATTTGGCAATGAAGGTAAAACTGAATTTGCCTGAATTAAACCCCATGATACCTGCCGACTTAAAAATGAGTTTGAACGGTGTGGCCACAGGTGAGGCTACAACTAAGTTCTATTTATCGGATGCCATGAATGCAAAGCTTGAAAAGATGAACATCAATGCAAAATTAAAGGCTGATGGTTTGGGAATTCAATACGATACCATTTATGTGAAATCTGATAAGTCTACACTGGATTTACGCATTCCTAACAAAGGAAAGGTTGGTACAGGATTTCTGTATGCCGATTTATGGAGTAACCTGATGAACGTGAATCAGGGTAACGCTGTAAAAACCAGTTTTCGCAATCTGAAGCTGCTTACCGAAACATCCAATCTTATGGAAAGCGATAAACCTAACACGATGCTGTTTGGCTTCCGTTTCGATCATTTGATGGCAGGTATGGATAATATGACTGTTAATCTGGATAAATCGACAGGTAAAGCCGGAGTGAAAATGAACCTCAATGATGCTGTAGTATTGCCGTGGGTAAATTGTGATTTCGATGTGTCGGCTCTCGATTTTAGTATGGACTCAACTACTGCACATATTGATTATCCGAAAGGTGAACTTACAATGACAGCCAATAATAATCAGCCGGATGTAACAAAGTTCAATATTGATTATAAAGCAAGTGCCATGCGTGCTGCAATGGGTCAGAATTCATTTACGGCAGGTTTTTCTGATATTCTGACCAATATTGTATACAATGCGGCCGAAAAAACCACTGCATTGCAATGGACACCAAAAGGAAGCTTGAATGTACGTAACTGTCATATCAGTACACCGGCGCTTAAAGCTGCTATTCAAATGCCTGAGTTATCGTTGGATTTTACACCGGACGAATATATTATTAAGCAGGGAAAAATGTTGGTCGATAATTCGGATTTTGAACTTACCGGCAAACTGTGGAATGTCGACAATTACCTGCGCGACAAAGGCTTGCTCAAAGGTGAATTCAGTTTTAACTCAACACTTACCGATGTATACCGGATAATGGAGCTCACCAGTGGGTTTGGCGAAACGGATACAACAACTACTATAATTGAGGACAAAACAGCTTCAGCCCCTACGCAGACAACAGCTGAATCAACCACATCTTCAGGACCGTATATGGTACCTAAAGGAATGGATATTACGTTGCATGCCAATGTAAAAAAAGCCATGCTCGGATTCGATTCAGCACAAAATGTGTTAGGCGATTTGTATCTCAGGGATGGTTTATTGGTATTGCAGGATTTGCGTTTTATCAGTTCGGCTGCCAAAATGCAGTTAACAGCCATGTATCGCACTCCCCGCAAAAACCATATTTTTGTAGGGATGGATTATCATATGGTTGATATTGAAATTAAGGAATTGCTCAGCATGTTCCCGGCCATCGACTCTATGATGCCGATGTTACGGTCGTTTGGTGGTAGAGGAGAATTTCATATGGCTGTGGAAACTTATACCGATTCGCTTTATAAACCCAAGAAATCCACTATACGCGGCGTTACTTCACTGCGAGGTGAAGATTTGGTACTTATGGATGGTGAAACTTTCTCAGAGATTGCAAAAAAACTGATGTTCAATAAAAAAACAAAGAACAAGGTGGATAGCTTATCGGCCGAAGCTACCATATTCCGTAACGAAGTAGACATTTACCCATTCCAGATTGTATTGGATAAATACAAGGCCGTTATTGCTGGTCGCCATAACCTGGATATGAGTGTCGATTATCATATTTCGCTCACTGATAGTCCTCTGCCTGTTCAGTTAGGTGTTGATATTAAGGGAACAATGGATGATGTAATGAACCATCCGATGAAATGCATCAGTTTGGTAAAACCCAAATATGCCAAACTTTATCGCCCGGCACAACGTCGCGAAATTGACACGCGCCAACTCGAAATCCGTAAAATGATACGCGATGCATTGACAAGTAAAGTGATAAAGCAGTAGTTCAAATAAAAAAAATGAGGTGAATCCACCTCATTTTTTTTATTCGAACTCCCCGATAGTTTTTTTAATTATATCAATACATTCCCTAAGCTGACTTTCGGTAATCACCAATGGTGGTGCAAAGCGGATAATATTGGTGTGTGTGGGTTTTGCCAGTAACCCATTGTTTTTCAATCGGATGCAAATATTCCATGCCAGGTTTCTTTCCTGAGAATTATTAATAATTAATGCATTCAGTAAGCCTTTGCCCCGAACAAACGAAGCAATTTTAGAGTTGCTGCAAAGCGTAGTCATTTCATTGCGGAACAGATTTCCGAGTTTTTCAGCATTTTGGGCCAGATTTTCATCGCGTACAACTTCGAGTGCTGCTATTGCCACTGCTGCTGCCACCGGATTTCCACCAAATGTGGATCCGTGCTGACCGGGTTTAAATACATCCATAATGGCTGCCGATGCCAGTACTGCCGAAACCGGATATACGCCACCCGACAATGCTTTTCCCAGAATTAATATGTCGGGATGAACACCTTCGTGGTCGCAGGCAAGTAGCCTGCCGGTACGGGCAATGCCGGTTTGAACTTCATCGGCAATAAACAATACATTGTGTGCCCTGCACAGGTCAAAACAGCTTTTCAGATATCCATCGTCGGGTACGTAGGCTCCAGCTTCGCCCTGTATTGGTTCTACCAAAAAACCGGCTATGTTCGGGTCCGATACCAATATACGTTCAAGTGCTGTAAGGTCGTTATACGGAATTACCACAAACCCGGGCGTGTATGGTCCATAGTTGTTGTAAGCATCAGGGTCTACCGAAAA
>JBLIZK010000311.1:0-2017 GCA_048859825.1 Paludibacter sp. | reverse complement strand
TCTCTTTATTTACAAGTGTTTTTGCAGCTTTCTGACGAAGCTTGAACGATTCGATAGTGTAATGTCTTCCGGTTTTGGCTTCGTATCCGGCAAGTTCGGATGCGGTCAGAATTTCTTCGTAATTTTCGTTGCTGGCCACATCAACAGTAAGACTTTTGAGCGAATCGCTTAGGCGCTGGCGAAGCTCATTCATGGCCTGTGCCTGATTTTCACGGTACGTTTCAATATATTCCGAAATATCCACAGGCTTACCAATATTAATAATAATGTGTTTGCCGTATTTGTAAATGCTGCCGTAGTCAAGACCCACGGGAACAATTTTTACCGGTTTTTCAGGTCCGCATTGTGCCTGCGTGGCAAAAGCGATGCGAAAAATTCCCTTTACCAATGGGCGGATGAATTGTTCGGTTTCCTGATTGCCTTCGGGCATAATGCAAAGTGCATTACCGTTGATCAGTAATTCAGAGCTCATATCGAAGGTTTCGTTGTTACGTCCGAGGTTTTCGTACCCGTCGCGCATGCGGAATGCCGGCATTATCTTTATGAAATGCAGTATTGCGGCTATCATTTTCTTTTTGAAAATGTCGGCTCTGGCCACAAACGAAGTTGAGAATCCCGTAGGAGTCACCGAGAGGATGGCTAAAGCATCCATAAGTGCGTTACGGTGATTTGGAGCAAATATTATCGGACCTTTTTCAGGGATATTTTCTCGCCCAACCACAATGTAGTCACCGTAAAAACTTTTGAAAGCTCTGTTTACGTATAATTTCAGTATGCGGTAAAGCAGTTTTTGTTCGTAAATTTTCGACATTTATTAATTAGGAATTCTTTTGTTCCAGTAAAAAGCGATAGCTAACCCTGATACGATATGCCAAATGCCCCACCAGGCTGTAATAAATAGCATACCTCCGAGTTCGAGTTCGGGTGGAAATATTTTGGGGTTGAAAAGTAAAACCAGTCCAAGTCCGGAATTCTGAATGCCGGTTTCAATGGTTAGCGTACGTCTGTCGGCATTAGGAATTTTGAAAATAGTACCAATCCCAAAACCAGTAGCCAAAGCCAGTCCGTTATGAATTAATACAAGGAAAAATACATAGTAAATGTATTTAAGGAACAGGCTCATATTGTTGGCAAATGCCAGTACTATCATTAGCAGAAAGAAAACAATAGACAAATACTGTATAGGTTTTTTCAATTTTTCGGTAGCTTTGGGTAAAAAGTGAGAAAACAGAATTCCCAGAATAAGTGGAATTCCAAGCAGAATAAATACGGTTTCGAACATTTGCGCATTATCTATTGCAAGCGGACGCAAAGTGTGACTTGCATGGTTGCTAATGTATTTTACATAAAGTCCACCCCAGAATGCAAAGTTGAAAGGCGTCATAATGGTAGCCAGTAGGGTAGTGGAGGCAGTCAGACCAATCGAAAGTTCGGTATTCGCTTTGGAAAGTGATGAAATAAAGTTAGATATGTTCCCACCCGGACAGGCAGCAACGAGTATCATACCCATGGCTACTGTAGGTGTAATATGATTGCTGAATAAGATAACCAGTAAAAATGTAAGAGCAGGCAGAGCAATAAGTTGTGAGGTTAGTCCCAGAATTGTTGATTTAGGCTTTTTTATAAGGTTCTTAAATTCTGCAGGTTTAATTCCCAGGGCCACACCAAACATTATAAAACTAAGCACAATGTTTATAGCGTGCATTCCCGATGCAGAAAAGTTGATTTTTATTGGGTCAAGTTGCTGTAGCGCTTCGTACATATTATTACTTTTTTTATTAAAAGCACAAAGATAAAAGATTTTTTCTTAAAGAAAATAGTTTCATTTCTGTTTTATTTTTAACTGCTATTGTGAATTTACGGAAAAACAAATTATATTTGCAGATATTTGTAAAGTTAATCAATGCTATTTGAGTTGTGATAATAATCAACCAATATAATAATCAAAAAGTTATGGAAAAAACAGACGAAAACAAACAAATTTACAAGCTTACTTATCATGGTAAAGGGCTCGATT
>JBLIZK010000310.1:0-3116 GCA_048859825.1 Paludibacter sp. | reverse complement strand
CCCATTTACATAGTTCGTCAATATAAGTTTTGGAACCATCACGGAGCCACCCATCGAGTTGTGAAACTTCTTTTAATTGCTGACCGCGATTACGCTCAACGCTAACAAATGAGCAGGGAAGCTCAGGTAGCGCTGTCATGTCGCCCCATAGTTTCTCGAACTGAGTTACCGGGAAAATATCTTCCTGACCTTTACCCCAGCGTTTTTTAACGTCTTTAATAATGACATAGGTTGGCATGCGCGAAGCCATTTTGTAAACCTGTTGTTCAACTTTTAAATTATTGTCCAGGTCAGCACGAGTAAGTCCGAAAGCAAGTAATAATTTATCAATATTAATCCAAAAAGTGTTTGAATTATAGTAACTTAGCCCGAACTCAATTTTTTCATCGGGCAAAGCTAACCCTTCCACTAATCTGATTTGACCGTTAATTTTAGCCAGTCCACCGCCTCTGTCGTCAAGTTTACGGCTGATTAATTCCACAGTCATGCCTTTGTTTTGCTGTATATGGTATCCCAAAAGCGCAGGATTGGCATTTGCTCCTAAAGTGTCGATATTATGAACTAATAAGTGCTTTAAATTCGGATTCTCATGAATCAATTCACGAAGTGTACCATTCAGGAATAGATTTGGTATTTCGTACCAGTGACCAACAGGATGAATGCATTGCGATGGTAAATTATCGCGATAGTCAGATGCTTCACCACTATTTCTTGCCCAGTTAATTAATGCGGCTCTTATGCTTTGCTGCACCTTCTGCTTTTGCTCATCAAGTTGTTGCTGAGGCATTTCTTCCCACATAAAACGAAGGTCGCGCTCAGTAGGTATCAATCTGAGACCGATTACTTTACCCTGCGAGATTCGAATATGCGGATTTTTTTTAATATACGGTTCTAAGAACGATGCAACAGGTTTGTGAGTAAGATAACTTGTTGTAAATATATGTTGCAGTGATGTTCGACTATTGGCAGAAGTTTTGGCCGATTTAGCTAAATGAACTTCGATGAAGTTACGGTGTAGACCACCGAAACGAGCAAATGGATTGAGCGATTTAACTACTCCGGCACCTTTGGTCCATCGGCTACCAGCCCCTCCGGCAAGAGTAACTATAGCTAATTCTTTGTTGTTCAGGGCCTCGGTTCCAATTCGGATATAGTCCGGATTTTCAAGTACTTCGCTGCCAGCAAGTTCTTGGCTATCAACATCCTGAATACTGGTATTCGCCGGCATTCGGTTTTTTGAAAGGCCTATTCGGCCCGATTTCAAATCCTGACTAATTTGAGCATGTTGACCGGGGTTGAAACCCAAATCTTCCAATAACTGATTTAATGATAATTTTTTTTCATCAGTATTCGTTTTTTGAGGTATTATGCGCTCAAAAAGGTTATTTATGAAATTGTTATACTGTTGTTCCGATTTATAAGTGTTGCTAAGTACCGACAGTTCATTACGCTGACATACAGTAAGTTCCGAAAGTTCTTTTTTGAGTAACCTGGGCAAATTAAGAGTATAATAATCCTCACTCATTAGGGCCTGTTCGCCCGTAAGTAGTTCGGCAAATGTGCCATTTTCATTAATCCTGAAATCATACACTACGGGTTCCATAGCAAAGGGTATACCGTGCTCAAGTTTACGTTTTGTAGCTGACATGATTTCCTGTAACTTAAGTTGCGCCTCGTTTTTATAATCGGGGTGAAACATAAAGCCCATACCACCTCCAGACATACCTCCCATCATCCAAAAACCATAAAAATTGTCGCCAAAATAGCTTTTTACCTCTGAAATAATAGTTTCAGTATATAAATTACTGGCCCATGGAATAATGGTTTGAATGGGGCCATCAAAATTTTTCTGGGTAAAACCTGCTACAGCTTTAATATCTCCTTTTTGTAATTTTTCAACCACTTCTTCAAAATAGCTTATCGCATTTTGCCTTGCCTGCCACTCATTGGCAGAACGTAGGAGGTATTTTTCTGTTACCATTTCAAGCACCGGGCCTACATCCTGAGCCATACCGCCATGTACTATTACCAAACTTTCCTGCAAACGTTGGTGAATATCTGTTGTATTGTTTTTGCCCGCTAATAAAGTATGTCGTGGTAACAAACAACCTTTGCTTACACCAAATTCAGGATCGTTCTCATTAGCTTCCACGCCCTTTATTAGTTTCATACCCGGCCATACACCTCCTGAATCCTGCCATCCGCCTCCGGAGCCTCCTATCCATTCACCAAGAATGGCTTTGGCTGCAACTAATCGTCTGTCTTCTTCCGGCAATGTACCTGTTAAAGTATCAGTTTGTCCGGTAGCGCGCATACACAGCGATATAAGAGATGCCAGTAAATTGGTAGACACAGCCAAACGTGAACCCTTCGGAATATTGTTTACCTTACTGGCAATTTCAATACCCAAGCCTTTACCCACCATTTTTTCGAGCAAAAAACTCAGAGGAAGTCCTGCACCCTCCATTCCCGGAGGTACAATACCCGATGCAATTACAGCAGCTTTAAGTAAGCCGGTGTAATCTTTTGCAAAATCAAATATATCGTTGAGGTCAATAATGTCAGTATGTGTGGCCAAATCGATACTGGTTAATCGAATTACAGGCTCTTCAATAACTCGTAGCCATGTTTCGATAGGAGGTTTGGGTTTGTAAGAGCTTCCCGGTTTATGGATTGATAAATCGACTGAGATGTTCAAAACCTTGGCTCCTTCGGGATAATCCATTCCTAAAAAGAAGATATCGCTCCAGCCACTGTGACTAATATCCATGCGAACGGGAGTAGTTTCATGTAAGCATGGATACAAACCGGATAATTCGTCTTTTTGTTTCAGTTGGTTAACTATTTTCAATGGCTGATCCAATGGATGGCTAATACGAAACATCCAACGATTGCCAGCTGTTGAGCGTACACTGATTTTGACCTGATCGGCCAATGTTTGAAATGCCAGGCGATGGTACGCATCAGCTAAACCACTACATAAACCTTCGTTAGCTCCATATTCAGATTGAAGTTGAAGGAAAATTTTAATAGCCTCCTCAAACCTTCGCTTCAATAAATGTTCAAAAGCCTGATAAGGTATTAATCCTCTTGTATCAATAGATCGGAAGAGCACA
>JBLIZK010000309.1:0-9219 GCA_048859825.1 Paludibacter sp. | reverse complement strand
TGATTATGCTCGCACTAAGAATAAAGGTGCTTTTGTAGTTGGTGGTGCAATTGATCCTTCGTGGTATTCAACTAGTGCCTTGGCGATTCCAATGACAGATAAACGATTTTTATGGCCAATACCATTTAATGATTTGATTCGTAACCCAACATTGTCTCAACAACAAAATTCGGGTTGGTAAAAAAAGGAGAGCTTCTTAGGAGGCTCTCCTTTTTTTGTGTTTTTTTTCTTTCTATAATAAGTGTTCATTAAATGAATTCTTTTAATTTGGTTGAAACTACGTGAAATCTGTTTTTGAATGATTATCATCTTTTCAAATTGATTTTTTGAATATTTGGCATTAAATATTTTATTTACCATTATGACTTTACAAAGAAAGAATATTTGTATCATCATTTTCTCAGTTATTCCGCCGATATTATTAGCTTCATCATTTGATAAAAATATTGTTTCATTCTTATCAAAAATTTCTCCTCCGTCCATACCCTCAAAAGCTATAGATATTTGCTCGTTGGGTGCTAAGCCTGATTCTGTGACTGACTGTAAACCTGTTTTTGATGCAGCATTAAAGATGGCGGCTGCTACAAAGGGAGGGTTACGTATTATAATACCGCGTGGTACTTATTTGATAAATGGACCTTTACATTTGGTAAGTAATGTTTGTCTCGATTTTGAAGAGGGTGCCCGTCTGAAATTTAGTGGTGTTCCGTCGCATTTTTTACCTGCGGTTAAGACGAGTTGGGAGGGAACCTTTGTGTATAATTATAGCCCAATGATTTATGCTTATGGTGTCCGCAATGTGATTATTCGTGGAAAAGGAATTATCGATGGTAATGCTGCAAACACATTTAGCTTGTGGCGGGCAAACCAGAAGCGTGCACAGCAACAAACGCGTGAGCAGAATCATACTTTTGTCCCGGTTGCTCAGCGAATATATGGTGAGGGTGACTTTTTGCGTCCTCAATTAATACAATTCTACAATTGTAAAAATATATTGATTGAGGATGTACATATTACCAATTCGCCTTTTTGGTGTGTACATTTGCTACAATCCGAGAATATAACAGTGCGCGGTATAAGTTTTAATGCTAAAAATATTAATAACGATGGGATTGACCCGGAATATTCGCGTAATATATTAATTGAAAACGTACAATTTGATAATGGTGATGATAATATTGCTATAAAAGCCGGACGTGATCATGAGGGGCGTGCTATGAAGCGACCTACTGAAAATATTATTATTCGTAACTGTCGATTTAAAGGCTTGCATGCAGTGGTAATAGGAAGCGAGATGTCAGCCGGGGTGCGTAATGTTTTTATCGAGAATAATTCTTTTGCCGGTTACTGTAAGCGAGGTATTTATTTAAAATCGAACCCGGACAGAGGGGGATTTATAAAAAATATTTACGTGCGTAATCTTGAACTGGATGAGGTGGAGGATTTATTTTATATCACTTCGTTTTATCACGGCGAAGGTAGTGGTTTTGCTACTGATATCAGAAATATAAGTATAGAAAATGTAAAATGCAATACTGCCCGAAACGTAGGTATTGTTATTCAGGGTTTTCCGCAAAAAAAAGTGACCGATGTTTTATTTAAAGTGATTGATATTAAAAACGCCAAAATCGGGGTTTCTGTTAATAATGTCCGTAATGTAAGGATGGAAGATGTAAATATAGGTGGTAAAGTCTTGGAAACACCTACATTTGCACACTGAAATCTACAAACTCAGCAATCCATCGGGCAAGTCAACATAAAGTCGTTTTGATTCATGGTCAATTTCCTGTATATAGTCGTCGCCAACGGGAATCAGTAGTTCATCATTCTTTTTTTCGATTACAAACAAAGCATTTTCTGTAGTTTGATCGACTTCAACTATTTCGCCAATTTCGCCAAAAGTTTCATCGATTAATACAAATCCGATGAAGTAATCCAGTTCAATATCAGTGTCGTTGACAACTTCGAGATAAATCTTGGGTAAATAGATAGATAGCCCGGCAAAAAGTCGGGCTTTTTCTTCATTATTAATACCTTCCAGCTTAATTAATCCCGTTTCGTTGGATTTTGAACGGTAACTCTCGATATAGAAAGGCACATATATACCTTCAGTTTGGATGATGAGATAAGGGATTTTTTTTGAGTCAAAAATGTCCGTGGTGAAACTGAAAGACATTTCACCATTTATACCATGGGGTTTGTTAATTTGTCCGATTGGAAAGACATCATCCTGATTAATCATAATTTTACTTCATTTTATATTCGGTTGTAAAATTACGAAAAACACATGAATAATTACGTTTGAATTACATCAATTGAGATTGGCGCAAAACGATTTGTCGTTATTAATAATAAACTTTTTTTTGCTCCGCGAGTAACTGATTTCGTAATTAAATGATTTTAGCTCTTCAATTAACATGTAAAGAGTTGAACGGTTAACGCCTAAATTGTTTGCCAGAATTTCAGGACGTCCGGATTTTCCCTCCTTAATCAAGTCGTGTAATTTTTGTAATTGCTGCATTTTGTTGAAAACACTCATAACAATAAAAATTTGAATTCAATAAAACACTCGTTTCTGATTGTTTTAGTATGTGTGAATTTCCGAAGGTTTTAATTTGCTGCAAAAATAATCAAAAAAATATCATTGTGCAATATTGAGACCTATAAAAGTTATTAAATGAAACATTTTGCTTGTATATTATGGGTTTATTTATGCAATTTTGAGTTACTTCTTGTTTTTTATCAATATCCTGTATACATGTCATGATATTGGCTATTAGGATTGTCATTAGATTGTTTCTTCAAAAATTAGAATTATATTTGCAAAAAGAACTATTTGCAGAACAATGACTGAAATAAAAGCATACATTTTATATATAATTATCATTGTATCAGTTATTTCATGTCGGCCAACAAAGTATGTTGGAGAGAGTGAATACTTGTTAGACAAAGTAATTATTAAACCGGATAATAAGGACGTTTCCGTTACTCAATTAGAAGAATACCTAAGGCAAACACCTAACTCCAGAGTTTTTGCACTCTATAAACTACAATTGAACATCTACAACTTGTCGCCACGCGATACGCTTACGGGTTGGAACCGGTTCTGGAGAAGAACTTTTCGGGCGTTAGGAGAGGCTCCTGTAATCTACGATCAAACACTAACTTCGATTACACAACAGCAGTTAAGGCAAGTGTATATTAACCGGGGATACATGAATGCCTCGGTTGATACTACAGTTATCAGAAAAGGTAAAAAAGTGGACGTAACTTATCAAATTAGGTCCAATCGTCCCTATTTAATTGGAAAATATGTGTCGTCAACCGGTTTTGCATTGCTCGACTCATTTACAATGGATAAATCACGCTCTTACATCCGTTCCGGTGCTAATTTTGACGCTGACGTGATAAATAAAGAACGTGAGCGAATTGCAATCCACATGCGTAATAACGGTTACTTTAACTTTATAAAGGATTTTGTAGTATTCAGAGCTGATAGTATTAAAAAAGATCATGTGATCGATTTGTATATGGATATACGACCGGCATTAAAAATGGATGGAGTTTCGCCTAAAAACTGGAAGGTATTCAAAAAGTATTATATAGGAAATGTGGTGTATGGTATTAATAGAACTGATTTAGCATCGAATTCTGATTCTGTCAAAAAAGATACGGTTGTATTTAGAAATTATAAGTTAGTAGATAAGCCGAATGACAGGTTTATAGCTCTGGATGCATTGGTGCACAATACTTATATTGAACCCGGAAGTGTGTACAAGGATATTGCTACCGAAAAGTCCTATTCTTCTTTAAATCTCTTGGCTCCCGTTAAATATGTAAATATATCGTTCGAAGAAACTGCAATAGATAGTGTTTTGGATGCTAAGATTTACATTGCTCCATCTAAAACTATCAGTGTATCGGCCGAAATTAAAGGAACGCTTACTAAAGGATATGGTGGTGGTGAGTTTCAGTTAGGCACTGTTAATAAAAACTTTTTTGGAGGTGCCGAAGCTTTGAGTATTCAAACACGCTATGCATTTGAAAAACAAAGCTCTGATTGGGCGAAAGAATTAGGATTGCAGTTGCGATTAATGTTTCCGAAATTTATTTTTCCGTTTGGAAGCTATGATTTTAAACGTAATATCCATGCAAATACTGAATTTACAGCTAATATTAGCTATCAGAATCGTCCGTCAGAATTCTCGCAGACAAATATTACCGGCGGAATGAATTATACATGGATGGTTAACCGAATCACACACCGATTTGAGTTGTTTAACCTGAGTTATGTTTATTTTCCATTTATCGACCCTGCTTTTCAATCTAATTATATAGATCCCGGATACTATAATAAATACAATTACAAGGATCATCTGATAATGCGCATGGGTTACAATTATTCATATAGTACATTTAGTCAGAATCGACCGTTGCGAAACTACATAAGTCATAATTTTAATCTCGAGTCGGCCGGTAATTTTTTGTATTTGATGAATAAAATACTCAAAACTAAAAAAGAAGATGATGGGTATTATAAAATATTTAATGTAAGATATGCGCAATATGTAAGGGGTGAATACAATACATCTTATAATCAGATATTTGATAAAAACAACCGTATTGTATATCATTTAGGGATAGGAGCAGGGCTGCCTTTCGGTAATGCTGATATTATACCCTATGAGCGCAGGTTTTATAGTGGTGGTGCTAATAGTGTAAGAGGCTGGAGCGAAAGTCGTTTAGGTCCTGGTGTTTATCAGAGTTCTAAATCTGTACGTACCCGTGATTACAATCAGGTAGGCGATTTGAAACTTGACATGAACCTCGAATATCGGTCAAAACTTTTTTGGGTACTCGAAGGGGCTTTGTTTGTCGATGCCGGAAATATCTGGACTATCAAAAATTACAGTTCAGAGCAACCTGGTGGTCAATTTAAACTTAATACATTTGGCGAACAAATAGCCCTGGCTTATGGAATGGGAATGCGTTTTGACTTTTCGTTCTTTATTTTCAGATTAGATATGGGTGTACGAATGTACGACCCGGCTAGGGATGTGAATGATAGATGGAGACTCGGGCCAAAATGGGGGCAGGATTTTGCATTCCATTTAGCAGTGGGATATCCTTTCTGATTACTTACAGTGTAATGTGCTTTGCACTTGCAGCTGTTTTTAGAAAAATGGAAGCAGATGCTGCAAATTTATCGGTCGACTCTGTAGTGTAATACGCAATTTCACCATTTTTTGAGCACTTTGCGTTTATTCCTGGATGTCTTTGGAGGTAATCTGCCAGACTATTGGCTACAATCTCACCTTGCGATATAATCTGAATGTGTTCGGGAGTATATTGCTTGATTTTTTGAATAATAAGTGGATAATGGGTACATCCAAGAATTATCGAATCAATTTTCTCATCTTTTTTTAATAGATTATGTATATTCTTCTGAATAAAATAATCTGCTCCTTCTGAATCATGTTCATTGTTTTCAATCAGAGGCACCCAAAGCGGACATGCCTCCGAAGATACAACAATTTCCTTGTGCAACTTTGCAATTTCCAATGGATATGATTCCGACTGTACAGTACCGGGAGTTGCCAGCAATCCAACGTGTTTTGAATGCGTAATTTCGCCAACGGCTTCAACGGTAGGTCGTATAACTCCAAGTACGCGTCTTTCCGGGTCAATTTGTGGTAAATCATTTTGCTGAATAGTACGTAAAGCCTTGGCTGATGCTGTATTACAAGCCAATATTACCAAGTAGCAACCCATTTCAAAAAGTTTACGTACACACTCCAGGGTATAGTTGTATACAACTTCGAATGATCGTGTTCCGTAGGGGGTTCGGGCGTTGTCACCTAAATAAATATAATCGTATTCAGGCAATTTTTCTCTTATTTTTTCGAGAATTGTAAGTCCACCATAACCTGAATCAAAGATTCCAATTGGTCCGTAGTTTGCAATATCAAAGTCCATATCCATAACTCATAACTTAATTCATAACTCAATACTCTGTACTCAAAACTATACTTAGTCCATCATCTGGCCTGAATTATCACTCATTTGTATCATACGGTCGTATTCAGCTGGCGTTAAATCCATAAAATAGAAATGGCTAGGGTTCATAACGTTACCATTTAAATGTACTTCGTAATGCAGGTGAGGACCTGTTGATTTGCCGGTATTTCCAACTTCGCCAATAACTTCACCCCGCTTCACTTTTTGTCCATTTCGCACCTTTATTTTACTCATGTGTCCGTAAAGTGTTTTATAGCCAAATCCGTGACTTATTTGTACACAATTGCCATAGCCCTGCTGCCAGCCCGTTGAAATCACCGTACCGTTTCCGGTGGCAAAAATGTCGGTGCCAATTGACGCTGCAAAGTCCATTCCGGCATGAAAACGTCTGGTTCGATATACAGGGTCAATACGCCAGCCGTAACCGGAGGCCATTTTTTTCAGGTCTTTATTCATTACCGGTTGAATAGACGGTATGCATTTGAGCATTTCATCTTTATTTTTGGCCAATTTTACAAGGTCATCAAACGAACGGGATTGAATATAAATCTGCTTACGTATCTCGTCCATTCTTTTAGTAGTATTCGATACAATTTCAGAGTTAGTCATCTCACGTAATTGTTCATAATATTCTGTATTGGCTACCGTTGCTTTTCTTACTTCCAAAGGAATAGGTTCAGCCTGAAAAACTACCCTGTATAAATTGTTATCACGCTCTTGTAAATCAGTCATTACTTCCTGTGCTTCGTCGAGTTGTCGTTGTAGTAATTTATATTGAGCCATCATACGGCTTTTTTCAGCGCTCATTTGCTTGGCCTCAGGCGATTCAAAGGTGGATACAAATATAAAAAAGAAAAGTGCTCCCAAAGAAATTGCCGAAAATAAATGAATGAAAATTTGTTTCACTTTCGAAGTAAAACTCTGAATGATTGGCTCGTAATTAAGAGTATCGGGGTTGAAGTGAAACTTTATTTTTTTTGACATGAAATGTAAATCGTAGTGTTTTATTCGAAAATAGGGATAAAAATACCGTTTTTATCGTAAAAGTAAGGAGATTTCATATATTTATCATCCAAACATAAACTTTTAATACCAGTTTTGATGCAAAAATAATAATTTTGAAGTACTTTTGCAGTCCGAATTTGATATTATTAACCCAAAGACCCCTAAATCCCCTAAAAGGGGACTTTTTAAAAACTCCCCATTTGGGGTTAGGGGACGATACGTAGATATAAAATGACTTCACAGGAAATTCGTCAATCATTTCTCGATTTCTTTGCCTCAAAAGGCCACAAAATTGTGCCTTCGGCTCCAATGGTTATTAAAGATGATCCCACGCTGATGTTTACAAATGCAGGGATGAATCAGTTTAAAAACATTATTTTGGGCAATGACCCCATTAAATATCCACGTGTAGCCGACTCGCAAAAATGCTTGCGTGTAAGCGGTAAACACAACGACCTGGAAGAGGTAGGACACGATACCTATCACCACACCATGTTCGAAATGTTGGGCAACTGGTCGTTTGGTGATTATTTTAAGAAAGAAGCCATTGAATGGGCATGGGAATACCTGACTGAAGTCCTGAAACTGGACAAAAATCGCTTATATGCTACCGTATTCGAAGGCTCACCTGCTGAAGGATTAGGACGCGACGATGAAGCGGCCGAAATCTGGGCGCAATTCCTGCCTGCCGATCGTATTATTAACGGAAATAAAAAAGATAATTTCTGGGAAATGGGCGATACAGGTCCTTGCGGTCCTTGCTCTGAAATCCATATTGATATTCGCCCTGATAGCGAACGTGCTTTGGTGGATGGATTGACTCTGGTAAACGAAAGCCACCCACAGGTGATTGAAATCTGGAACAACGTATTCATGCAGTTCAACCGCAAAGCCGACGGTTCGCTCGAAGGACTTCCTGCAAAGGTAATTGATACCGGTATGGGCTTCGAGCGCTTGTGTATGGCTGTACAGGGAAAACTATCCAATTACGATACCGACGTATTCACACCTATTATTGGAGCTATCGGCACTGTTTGTAGTGCAGAATATGGCCAAAACGAAAAAACCGATATCGCCATGCGCGTTATCGCCGATCATATCCGTACCATTGCTTTCTCAATCACCGACGGTCAGTTACCTTCAAATGCTAAAGCCGGTTATGTAATTCGTCGTATTTTGCGTCGTGCTGTACGTTATGGTTATACTTTTTTAGACCAACGTCATGCCTTTATGTATAAGTTAATCGATACGCTTTGCGATGTTATGGGCAAAGCATATCCGGAACTGTTGGCACAAAAAACGTTGATTGAAAAAGTAATTAAAGAAGAAGAAGAATCGTTCCTGCGTACGTTAGAAACTGGTATCCGCCTACTTGACAAAGTAATGGACGATGCTAAAAAGGCTAACAAAACCGTCATTGCCGGTAAAGATGTATTTACCTTATACGACACTTTTGGATTTCCGTTAGATTTGACAGAACTAATTTTGCGTGAGAATAGCTTCACAGCTAATATCGACGAGTTTAATGCTGAAATGCAAATTCAAAAGGACAGAGCCCGTAATGCTGCCGCTGTAGAAACCGGCGATTGGGTTATTGTTCGCGAAGGCGACAGCCAGTTTGTAGGCTACGACTTCACAACAGCCGACACCGAAATTCTTCGTTACCGTAAGGTGAAACAAAAGAATCAGGAGTATTATCAAATCGTTCTTTCCAACACCCCTTTTTATGCTGAAATGGGTGGACAAGTAGGCGACACTGGTGTGCTGAAATCGGACAGCGAAACCATCGAAATTATCGATACTAAAAAAGAAAATAATCTGGCGGTACACATCGCCAAAAAACTTCCGGCTGACGTAACCGAAGCGTTTACTGCTGTTATTAACGTTGAAAAACGCCGCGCATCGGAATGTAATCACTCGGCAACTCACCTGCTCCACGAGGCTTTGCGCGAAGTGCTGGGCACACACGTTGAGCAAAAAGGTTCGTATGTGAGTCCTGAGGCGCTGCGCTTCGACTTCTCGCATTTTCAGAAACTGAGCAAAGAAGAGATTCGTGCCGTAGAAGCATTGGCCAACAAAAAGATACGTGAAAACTATCCGCTGCAGGAACGTCGCGAAACACCGATAGCCGAAGCGCAAGCGATGGGTGCGATGGCTTTGTTTGGCGAAAAATACGGCGAAACCGTGCGTGTGATT